>JAJHPK010000077.1 GCA_020890945.1 Nitrosomonas sp. | reverse complement strand
CCAAGACCGATTTGAATGCGAGCTTAGCGGCTGGTAAGATGGTATTGGCGAAAGAAGAAGACGGTGGTGGTGGAGAAGAAGAAGGTGAAGAGGATGAAGAAGAAGACGAATCTGAATCCGAAGGCACATCTGACGACTCAAGCGCTACTAAAGCTGATGATGATGAAGGTGAAGATGAAGATGATAAGGAATAAATTGAGTTTATTTTTCCTGTGTATCTATTCTGAGTTTCACTGTAATTCTCTATAACAATAATCTCCGTAGAATTTAATTATTTTACGGAGATTTGTTTTATTTAGACAAACTGAAAAGAAGCTGTAAAATAAAAATCCTAGAATTTCAACTAAATTACTTATTTAGTAAAATTATCAACACCCTGCCGAATATTTTTGTTCAGATCGTTTGTTCGAATCCTTTCCGATTTTTTTTCTTAAAATAATTTAAACAATAAAACAATCTATTATCTATGTCATTTGAGTATCTTGGCTTATCAAGCTCATTACTCCGCGCTATTGCGGATCAGAATTATATAAAACCTACCCCTATTCAAGAACGTGCAATACCTGTGATATTGAGTGGAAAAGATGTAATGGGTGGCGCTCAAACAGGTACAGGCAAAACAGCTAGTTTTGTGCTACCGACACTTCATAGGTTAGAAATTCATGCGAATAGCAGCACATCACCTGCTAAACATCCTATTCGTGCGCTGATTCTTGTTCCAACCAGAGAGCTTGCAATACAAGTTTACGATAGCATTAGAGCGTACGGAAAGTATCTTTCGTTAAAATCGGCCGTGATATACGGAGGTACCAATATTGATCCACAAATCAGCGCATTGCAATCGGGTGTCGAGATTTTAGTCGCAACACCAGGACGTTTGTTAGATCATATTCAACAGAAAAACATTGTACTAAGCAAAGTTGAAGTATTCATTTTAGATGAAGCAGATCGGATGCTGGATATGGGGTTTATGCCCGATATCAAGCAAATTATCCAATTATTACCTGGTCAGCGGCAGAATCTGATGTTTTCTGCGACATTTTCTGAAGAGATTAAGAAGCTTGCCAATAACATTCTTATCAAACCAGTTTTGATAGAAGTGACAAAACAAAATTCTGCTAGCGAACTCGTGACACATATCGTTTATTCGATTGAAACAGAAAAGAAAAAGGAATTATTAACCTTTTTGATTAAGAATAAACGACTAAATCAAGTACTTATTTTTACAAAAACAAAAAGAAACGCAGATTATTTGACGAAATATTTAAGTGACAATGACATTACGAGCTTAGCGATACACGGTGATCGTAATCAATCTCAACGTTTGCAAGCGTTGAATAGTTTTAAAGATGGTCAAATCAAGGCATTGGTTGCGACAGATGTTGCCGCAAGAGGCATTGATATCGATAGTTTAGCCTGCGTAATAAATTTTGAGTTACCTAAAAATCCAGAAGATTATATCCATCGAATTGGACGCACGGGGCGCGCTGGAGAAAAAGGATATGCTATTTCACTGGTAAGTAGTGATGATCACACTACGTTGGCAAGTATTGAAGGGTTACTTAAAACGACTATAAAAAAGGAAAATGGCTTAGATTTGTTGCCGAAGAAATTAGCTGTTTCACCTGAAATAAAGAATATTTCTACACAAAAACCACGAAGATCTAACTCCAAAGCTGTGAAGGATTTACTATTTTCACAGCCTTATGTGCCTAAAAATATCTCGGCTAAAAATGATGCATTAAGCGGTGCGCCAATTAATCAAAATTCAATCAATAATGGTGTTCGCAATCGATTCAATCGTCCTATACCGACTTTATTTTTTTCTTTTGCAACGAATAAGCAGCAGAAAGACAAATAATTTTTTCGATTATTACTCATCAGAAATGATAGAAACGCAAAGTATTTGTATTTTTTTGTAACTGCGACATTTTGTCGTCTTACTAAGGATGTGATTTTTACTTACAATCTGCACTTGTTCTCAATGGCATCCTACCTTAAGCAATTGTCAATTTAAGAACCTATCTCGTTATTAATATTTTTAAGTACTTTTGATATGAATGAACCTACTTCAAGTGGTTTAAGCAAAATCTGGTTATATGGTACGGTATTCTTTACCGGTGCGGCAGTGATGGTCATAGAGCTTTTGGGGACGCGCTTGATTGCGCCTTTTTACGGTGCCAGCCTGTACGTGTGGACGTCGCTGATTTCGGTTACGTTGATTGCATTGGCGCTGGGATATTATGTTGGGGGGATTTTGGCAGATCGCGCGCGGACTGGTTTGTCATTGATTATTGCTTTATCCGGATTGCTGACATTGATTATTCCTTGGTTGGTCGGACCCGTGTTGCTGGCAACTGACCTCTTGGGATTGCGATTGGGGAGTTTTATCAGTACGTTGATTTTGTTTTCACCTAGCTTGATCATGTTGGGTATGGTCGGACCGTTTGCGGTTAAGTTATCGACTTCTGCGTTATCGAATGTAGGTGCCAGTACCGGTTCTATCTATGCCGTTAGCACGGTAGGTAGTGTGATCGGTACGTTGTTTCTGGGATTTTATTTATTCCCGGTGGTGGGTTCCAAGGAAATATTTGTTGGAGTGGGGATAGCATTATTGTTATTGTCTTTAGCTGTCCTTGCAATTGAACGACGTTATTCAAAGTCTCTTAAAACAACCGTGACAACCATTGCTGTGGTTATTTTGGGCGGAGTTATGACACTTTTCGTGATCAATGCTAACAAAGCTTTACTGACTAAGGATGATTTGCAAACACGTTTTGAGCAAGAAAGCCTATACGGTTGGGTCAGGGTGATTGATAAACCAAAAGAAAATATTCGCTTGTTGACGGTGGATGCTTCAACCATTGGTGCGGCGAGTATCAGTCACGGAGAAAACTTGCTGACCTATCAAAAAATTGTTACGTTGATTCCCCAACTGCTGCCTGATATGAAAAAAGCGTTGCTGATTGGTCAAGGTGCTGGACACATGGCGATGACACTCAAACAACATGGCGTGGTAACAGATACGCTGGAAATCGATCCGGCTGTTGCGGAAGCTGCACAGAAATACTTCGATTTTGAACCGAATGGCAAAACCATCATCGGCGATGCGCGTTATGAAATCCGCCAATTAGAAGGCCCCTACGATTTTATCATTTTGGATGTATTTACCGGCGGCTCAGAACCATCTCATTTACTTACTGTTGAGACATTGCAGCAACTCAGCGGATTATTGACAAAACGAGGCATGCTCGCGTTGAATTTTGTGTCGTTTTCAGATAATGGTCAGAATGCAGCATTAAATTCTGTTGCGAAAACGTTAGCGCAGGTTTTTCCACATCAACAAGTTTTTATCTCCAATCCAGGCGATGATTTCAATGACTTTATTTTCCTTGCAACCCACGAAGCATGGGATTTGGAAACAGCAGGTCTAACGGGCAAGAGTTATGATTGGTTAAAGCAACGCTTGTTGGTACTCGATCAGGTGCAAGGCGTTGTATTGACCGATAACCTGAGTCAATTGGAACGCTTGCAAATTCGAAAATCGGAGCACTACCGTCGGATGATCGTGGATTCTCTGGGTGTGAATCATTTTGTTCGTTAGAACATGCTTTTTATTAAACGAAGTGATCTTATTTTAAAAGCATCATCCCAGTTCAGACTCTTTTACCTCATAAATTTCAAGCCAATCTGACGTTTCTTTAATGGCAGTCATAGCGATATCAATTAAGATATTGCTCATTTGTTCGGATTTCGATGTCGTCTGACCGGGGATGAGTTGATTATATCGTGATATCAGCGTGGTGCGCATGAAGAGAGAACGCCGCGCCGATATATCAAATTCGGCGTGGTTTCCGAATGGCATAGACTGTTGAAGCAAGCACAGGCAGGATAGCCGCCAGCAAAGCAGATGTATCGGCAATGACGTCGCTTCCCATTTTAGGATCTATGATAAGCCACTGACTCACCGCCTCTTATAAAATCCGGATGTATGGCTGCAATCTTATACTTTCTCAAAATCACTGAATGAATGCTTGGCAGAATGTGGGCGTCCATGTATGGTCAAGTAAAACCGCATAACCCAGTTAAGCTATTTTGCCTTAACTGGAATCACCAGATCCATAAGACTAAATCAAGACTACACGACTTTGCTAAGGCCTTTCTGTGGAGATAGAATGCCTAATGTAAATAAGCTGGCTGAATATTCCTTAAATATGAATCAAAAACTAATTTATTGGATAGATAAAAACAATATTATTCAAAAGGTAAATGATATTTGGGATAGCTCAATGGATGTCACGAACTGGAGCGATCGGGCTTGCAGTGAGGGGATAATAGGCAAATCGCTACTCGAATTTATTTGCGACGATGTTACTCGTATGTATGTTGCTACAATGATCGATGCGGTTAGAGTTATTCCCCAGACTCTTTTTCGTCCTTACCGTTGCGACTCTCCGGATACAAAACGTTTCATGCAGATGACAATAACACCTGAGGAAAATGGTTTGATTCGTGTATCTCATGAATTGCTACGTTGTGAGCCCTTAAGGAAAACAGTTTTATTTAAAACAACAAAATCGAATGTTGAACCTATGAATATTCAGTTTATACGTTGCAGTTTGTGTAATCGTTTACACCGATCAGACACCCAGAAATGGCATGAAGTGGATGATTTAGATTTAATCAGTAATAAAAAAAATTATTGCAATATTATTCCCGTAGCTTATAGCATATGTCCCGATTGCGCCAATCCTCACAGATAGTCCTCTCACCGAGCTGACTGTCTATTGCGCACGTTGGCTTTATAACTGGCGTTTTGCCAAGCGCTATAACTCGTTCTTATTTCAAATATTTTTTCTTAAAATAATCTAAATAACTTCGATATTTATGGATGACACGGTACGTACTAGCGATCACATTACTTTAATAAATGAATCAAGCACTCGCTCTTATATTGTAGGGATAGGGTCATCTGCTGGAGGCTTAGAAGCATTATCTGCTTTAATTAGTGCACTACCGAGTAATTTAGGAATTTCTTATGTAGTCATCCAACATCTTTCTCCCAGCCATAAAAGCATGATGGTGCAATTATTAGGCAGGGAAACAAGTATGGCAGTAAGCGAAATTTTTGATAATACTGTTCCAGAGCCAGATGTTATCTACATAGCCCCAGCTAAACGAAATACGATTTATAAGAATGGTAAATTTAAACTCTTGGAAACGAAACAAGAACACTTACCAAAGCCTTCTGTTAATGTTTTTTTTACTTCGCTAGCTATCGAAAAAACTGAAGACGCTATTGGAGTAATTTTGTCAGGTACAGGATCTGACGGTACAGTTGGAATACGAGAAATAAAAGCTAATGGAGGATTTACTTTTGCTCAGGAACCATACACCGCCAAATATACTGGCATGCCTCAGTCAGCGATAGATTCAGGTTGTGTGGATTGGATACAGTCACCTGAAAAAATTGCTCAGGAGATAACTAACATTGTTCGTAACCGAACAAGAATAAGAGAGCATTCTCAACTCACTCAGCCACAATCTATTGCAACTCAATTAAAAAAATTGTTACTTAGCGTCAAACACAAAACTCGTATTGATTTCGGCGGTTACAAAGAAGGTACTATTTGGCGACGAATTGAACGTAGAATGGCCGCCAATCATTTTACAAAATTTGATGATTATATAAAATTTACTGAAGAGACTCCGGATGAGTTGGAGCACTTAAGTAAAGACATTTTAATTTCCGTTACGGCATTCTTTCGTGATCCAGAGGCGTTTGATCGTCTTAAAAAGACTCTTACAACAGTTTTAAGCAAAAAACAAAAAGGCGACGAAATCAGAATTTGGGTACCTGCGTGCGCAACAGGTGAGGAAGCGTATAGCATTGCTATTATGCTAGCTGAAATACTTGGCAAGGATCTCGCGCTTTACAAAATTCAAATATTTGCCACGGATATTGATAACAACGCGATGAACATAGCTCGTAAAGGATCCTACGTGGAAGGATCTTTAATGGAAATAAGTCATGAGATAATTTCTAGATATTTCCTTAAACTACAAGATCGTTTTGAAATAAGTAGATTTATTAGGGAAATGGTCATTTTTGCTCGCCAAGATTTAGTTCAGGACCCGCCATTTCTAAGGTTGGATCTCATAAGCTGCCGTAATGTTTTGATTTATTTACAACCAGAATTACAGGCAAAAGTTTTAGCTACATTCCATTATGGTTTGATTGAAGGTGGATATTTATTTTTAGGTAAATCCGAAAGTGTTTACCAGCAAGAAAATTTATTTGAAAGCATCGACAAAGTCCATCGTATATACCGCCGTAGTTCCTCTGAAAGCAAAATTCCAGTCGCATCCTTTCACATTCCGCCAGTTAATACAGATTTGGATTTATCACATGGAAAAAAAACAAATGCGGAACATCTCTTATTGGAAGCAGCATTAAAAACGTATATTCCAACCACAATTCTGATTAATAAAAACTTTGATATTCAGCATATATACGGAAACGTGAGTGATTTTCTCACAATATCACCTGGTAAGCCGAGCATCAATCTGATGCATTTAATGCGTAGAGAATTACGCTCCGATTTGCAACTGTTACTTCATAAAGTTGAAAAATCTTTGACTTCTGTATTTGGCAGGAAACACTCAATCCAATTAGGTGAAACAAAGAAAATGGTTCGCCTGGCTGTTCATCCAATTGAAAAGAAAGTAATGACCGAATATTTTCTTGTCTGTTTTGAAGAATCGTCCATCAATGATGAACAAAAACTTCGATTTTCTGACAACTCTCTTGAACACAACGCAGATACAAAACTTAATATCCGTGAACTTGAAGATGAACTCATATCGACCAGGGAACGACTTCAGACGGTTATCGAAGAATTAGAAACATCCAATGAAGAACTGCAAGCTTTAAACGAAGAAGTTCAATCAGCCAATGAAGAGCTTCAGTCCTCAAATGAAGAAATGGAGGCGACAAACGAAGAATTGCAATCCACAAACGAAGAGCTTACAACGGTTAATGAGGAACTTCAAGTTCGCACCAATGACTTGGCTGAAACTCTAAACGATATGGAAAATGTGCAAAACAGCGTGGGTTTTCCCATCATTGTCGTAAATGAGCAGCTCAAAATTTTACGATTTAATGCTCCGGCTGGTTCTCTATTTTCGATGACGCAATCGACTATCGAACAACATTTCGGTAGTTTGCGCTTACCGGTAGGTATGAAAAATTTTATCGAGAAAATACAAGAAGCTTTGAATGAAAATAAAGTGATTGAAGCCGCTATTCCTTCTCTCGAACGTCATTACTTATTACACATTTCACCCTATCAAACTGCCCATAGTAATATGCATGGCGCGATAATCACACTGGTTGATGATACTGAACGTCGTTTCATTGAAGAGGAGGTTTGCAACAGCCGAGAGAAGTTATTATCAATTATGAATAACTCAACCTCTGTTATAACTCTTAAGGATATTGCTGGTCGTTATGAATTTGTTAATCGTCAATTTGAGCAAGTTTTCAATATTCATGCTAAAGATATTTTAGGAAAAACTGATAGTGAATTTTTGTCAAAAACAGTGGCTGATGACTTCCGAGCCAAAGAATTAGAAGTAATAAGAAAATTACAAGCAATAGAAAGCGAAGATCATATTCAATATGGAAACGTTGAATTGTATATGTTGTCAATTCGTTTTCCATTACTCGGTAGTGACAATTTACCATACGGTATCTGTACTCAATCTTCCGATATCACTGCCAGAGTTCAGGCCGAAAGTCAATTGCGACTAGCAGCCCGAGTTTTTGATAGATCGTCGGAAGGAATCATAGTAACAGATCCAATGAAACAAATTCTTACGGTTAATGAAGCCTTTACCACAATTAGTGGTTACTCTTTAGATGAAGTCATTGGTAAAGAACCACCTTTTTTATCATCAGGATTGCAAGATAAAGAATTTATTGAATCTCTTTGGAATACTGTTCAGACTCAAGGTTGGTGGCAAGGAGAAATTCTGAATCGTCGAAAAACCGGAGATATCTATCCTGAGTGGCTTACTATTAATGCGATTCAAGACCATACTGGAAAAATCAACAATTATGTTGCAATTTTTAGCGATATCACAATCGTTAAGGAATCACAAGAACGTATTGAATTTTTAGCGACTCATGATCCATTAACTGCATTACCCAATCGCCTGCTATTTTTAGATCGCGTCAGGCAAGCAATCGCTCGTGGCAGACGTGGTGAATACGTATTCGCTATATTGTTTATTGATTTAGATGACTTCAAGGTTATCAATGATTCACTAGGGCATGCAGCTGGCGATTCACTTTTAAAGGAAGTTGCTAAATTGATGCGCAATTTAGTGCGAGCAGTCGATACCGTAGCACGGTTTGGTGGAGATGAATTTGCGTTGCTGATCGAAAATACTTCTGTAAATGAAGTTGAAAATACTGCCAGAAGATTATGTGCCGCTATTGGAAGGCCGATTGACCTAAATGAGCAAATGGTGCACGTTGGCTCCAGTGTAGGTATTGCAGTTTTTCCTGAAGATAGTAAAGATGCAGAAATTTTACTCAAACACGCCGATACGGCAATGTATGAGGCGAAAGCAAAAGGAAAAAATACTTACCAGTTTTTTACTAAAAGGTTAATGGAGCTAGCAGACAAACGATTAAAATTAGAAAATAGTTTGCGAATAGCTTTGCAAAACAATAAGCTTTCATTGCATTACCAACCTCAAATAGACTTAACAACCAATCAGCTTATTGGTGTGGAAGCATTAGTACGCTGGTCCGATTTAGAACACGGTGAAAAATTTCCTAGTCAGTTTATTCCCTTTGCGGAGAGATGCGGTCTTATCACGAAACTAGGTGAATGGGTAGCAGAAGCAGCCTGCTCGCAAATGTCAGATTGGTTAAAAAAGGGATATCAACTACCCAATCTGTCTATTAACATTTCCGTACATCAATTCCGTCGCGGTCGAGTATTAGCAATGATGAAGCGTTTACTAAAAATTTATCAATTACCTGCTAAGGCAATTACGCTTGAAATCACTGAAAGTACTTTGGCAGAAGACGAACAGGCAATGCTAGAAAATCTAAAAAATCTAAAAAATCTCGGACTCAGTATCTCGATTGATGATTTTGGAACAGGGTATTCTTCACTTACTCGTTTGAAAAATTATCCAATTGATGAATTAAAAATTGACCGTAGTTTTGTTGATAACATTACAGAACAGGGGCAAGATAGAGTAATTGCGCAAACCATTATAGCTATGAGCAAGACTTTAGGTTACTCTGTAGTAGCCGAAGGCGTAGAAACTAAAAAGCAATTGGAAACATTGCGAGACCTAGGTTGCGATATTATTCAGGGTTATTTCATCTCCAAACCACTGCCCGCAAAAGAACTTACAAAAAGATTTGCAAGCACAAAGTTAAATTTTGAAATTTCTAAATAACGAGTCCATTCTAGTATTATGTAATTTATTGATTAATATAAATAATGCAATTAACAAAAGCCCCATTAGGTCATCGAAGAAAAAATAGTAATATACCTACTCTAGATAAACTACTACGCCAGAGTTATCGGGATTTTGCTTAACTCAAGAATCATTCGTACTTGCCCGCGCCTGCTAACGCATTAGGATTGGTAATTCCAAAAACACCATTTTTTAAATAACTCGCCGTTTTGTTCCAGTGATGCTTTTTTCTTGGGTTATCTCGATCCGACAAAACATTGGAAATGATTTGCGCACAAACCTCTTCGAGATTTAAATCATGTTCACTCAGAGCGCTTTCATAGTCTTTCGGATATCCATCCGCGCCACGGTGCAAATTGAAACTTTGTTTCGTATAGGCATTAAAAGTATTAATCGCAGCACGTCCATGAATCAACGAATATTCACCTTCGTACTCGGGATTTCGAGAAACATGGCTGTCTGAGAATGAGTCTTGAACTACGTGCAATAGACTACCTAAAGCAATGTTTTGTATATCTTCTTTTGCAGGTAGCCAATCTGTTTCAGAACAATCCAAAGGGGTAAATAAATTCTGGCCTATTTTCTGCCGGACACATTTCAACGAAAATAAATAAGCAGGCGTCCAGTTTTTGCGTAATCCTTCATTCATAAAATACTTTTTGAAGATACGAAAAGATTCGGGGGACAAAAACTGCTGCATCGCGCTAAAGCGAGTGTGAACAGGAATAAATTGAGATGCTACTTTGTAACTAAACTCCGCCCACATCATGACAGCCTTTTGTGTATCTCCAGCTTTCTCTTCATCGGAAGAAGCCATTGCGTGTAAAAATTGCAAATCATGATGATGGCTGCGATAAAACAAATCGTAATGACTGGTAATTCGATCTGAGTTTTCGCTTGCATTCTTAAAGTTGTCAAACCATACCAGAGGGTTATCAGGTAATAGATTGAGCGGATCATCATTCCATCTTACGCCACGAATTGTTTTGTCAATCATTTTGTCGGTAATGACTCTATGCCCCGGCATTTTTCGTTCCTTGATCAAATGAAACGATCGAACAGTCAATTCTTCATGAACAGGATGAATGATAAGGCTTGCCAATATGGCGGCTGATTTTTCTGTTGCTTCATCGTTTAAAACTAACTCATGACTGCCATCATATTTTTTGAATGGGTTAATATCGAAAGCATACACTTGGAAGGCACCCAGCATGCCTATCAAGACTAAGATTTTTATTCTCATCATAAAGAAGAAGCTCGGTATTTTAATAAATACTTTATAACCGTTTTAATAATTGCGTACCCAGCTCAAATAAGCTCGGTGGCAAGGGTTTGCCTTTTTGTGCTGCATTTAATGCAACACCGGCCAGAAAAGCCATCCCTACTGCTTTAATAGGGTGTTCTTTAATAACGCTTAAGGGATCGACACTCTCCGATAAGCTGCGTAGGCGCTTCTTGGCTTCTTCGACTGCTAGCGATTCATCCGAACGGCTATCCATATCATCATTCCCATCACGAAAAAACAAATACCTCCCATAATCAGATAAACCTGATACAACGGTAATTGCTCAATTAAAAAATAATAGGCGCCAGCCATAAAGAAAATCATCGCCACCACAAAAAGTAACGCGGCGACCCAGGCTACAATGATGATCACGGCAGTGCTAATGAATTTCTTTTGAAACAGCTTGCCTTCTGATTCAGCTAAATCAAATAAACCAATAAGTGTTTCAGTAATTGCTTTCACTGACTTACTATTTACTGTCTGTGATACGGGAAATGACATACCCAACAAAAAAGGCAATGGCGACACTTGCCACCGGATTTTTTCTAACGCGAGCGCTGATTTCTTCTAAACCATCGTCGGCTACATGCTGCGCATCACGTACTTTGTCTGCTGCCTTCTCGGAATATTGTTCGAATTCTCTTTCGATTTTATCGCCAAGGTGTTCAACACCTTTTTCACTGATTCTTTTTATCTCTTTCATCAATTCGCTTACTTGAGTTTTGAGCATTGTCAGCTCTTGTTTTAATTCAGCTTCTGTTTTTGCGTCCTTGAGATCTTTTAAATTATTGACATTAAGATTCGTTGCGGGATTAGGTGTCAGTGTTTTTTCCTGAGCCATCATGTTCTCCTTATCAATTTAAAGACTGGATATATCGACAACTTTTTTCATGACTGCCATCTGTATCATCACAGAAGCACATAATTATGACTAGCCATTCCCTGAACAATACCACAAAGATGCGATCAATCATTTATCAATTGTTTACGCAAATAAAATAAAAAAAATAAATTTAATTTCTTATTTAACCTATTGAAGAATATATAAATTAAATTCCTGATTAGCAAAAGATAAATAATTGAAGTACTAAAGTTAATTCATAGTTTAGAGAAGATAAATACTATGCGAATCGTTAGCTCGTTATTACTGAACTAAATTGTTTTAGCAAGTAGCTAACTTTTTTGAAGATTTTTCAATTGAATTTTAGGAGAAATATTATGAACTGGGATCAAATCGAAGGAAACTGGAAACAACTCAAAGGTAAAGCTATCGAAAAATGGGGTGATATTACTGACGATGAAATGGACGTTATCGCTGGTAAAAAAGATCAGCTCGTTGGAAAAATTCAAGCGAAGTACGGAGTCACAAAAGAGGATGCCGAGAAACAGGTTAAGGAATTTTCAAACGACTGCCATTGTTAATTGATATCACTAATCCTCCCTTAATAAGGAATTATGTGTCCCCTGATTGATTAAAAATCACATAATTCCTTATTTCTTTTCAGTGATATAGCAAGTACTACCGAATATATTATTTTTGATAAATCAAAAACAAGGAGCATAAGATGATGAATTGGGCTATAACATTATTAGTGATCGCAGTGATTGCTGCTATTTTGGGATTTACTGGTATCGCCGGTGTAGCAATTGAAATTGCTTGGATAGTTTTTGTAATCGGAATGATCATGTCGATTTTCTTTTTCATTAGGAGCAGCAAATCTCCCCCTCCTTAATCTGGTTACAAAAATCAGATTGGATTATTGCAGCCCGATAATACGCATTAACCCCTAATCATTTATTAACTTTATCTTTATAAAGGAATCAAGATGAAAAAAAATTTACTGACTGTTGTATGTGTTACCGCCTTATTATTTTCAACCACTATTTTTGCCGGTCTTCTCGATAAAAAAGTAGAGTTTTCTTCGCTCCCAGCAAAAGTTCAAGAAACCATTAAACAACAAGCTGAAGGTGGAAAAATTGAAAGTATTGAACAAGAAAAAATGAAAAAAGAAGTGATCGTTTATGAAGTCGAAGTTAAACGTCCTGATGGCAAGGAATACGAATTCAAAGTCGATGAAAACGGTGTCATCCTTGAGCTCGAAAAAGACTAACAGAAACCCTAAGGAGAGTATCAAATGGGCGCTAATTACACAGACGAAGAAATGAAATTATTGAGTCATACCCCGCACTTTGTTGGTTCCGCGATGGCTTTTGTTGGTAATAGTGGTTTATTCGGAACGGGCAAAGAAATGTTTACTAGCGCCCAATCCATTATGTCGGGTGTTAAGGATTACCCCAATAATGCATTAATCCAAGCAGTGCTCCCTAACATGGCAGGTGGAACTTCCGAAGCCATGGAAAAGATGAAGTCGGTTAGAGACTGGGGGCGTGATCGCTTGAAAGCAAAAGGAGTTAATTCGGCTGAAAGCTATCGCAATGCCGCGCTGGAAGATTTGAAGACGGTTGCACAATTGCTGGCATCAAAATCATCGCAGCAAGAAGCCGACGAATACAAGCGCTGGGCCTTGTCCATCGTTGAAAAAGTTGCGATGGCTACTACCGAAGGAAGTTTTCTTGGTTTTGGTGGAGAACGCTACAGCGATAACGAAAAGCAATTTATTGCGCAAATAGAAAATGCTTTAGGAACTAAAAGCACTATTGCTTAAAAGTTATTTGTTAGAAAGCTCTAGGCTAAAAGTTTGTGTTTACTTTATAGTCTAGAGCTTTTTCATTGAGTTATTTTATTGATTCAGAAGAAAATAGTATCAAAAAATATTCCATAGCATTCGATAAAGATTTAAATGTAAAAATACGCAATCTAATCCTTCCAATCGACTTACTCCTTCAAGTTGGCGGTCCGATGTTCAAACGGAACGCCGCTGCTGTCTCCAGAGGTATTTTGTATCATGATCGAAAGCGGCATAGCTTCCCCCCACCCAGGGTGACTTTAATATCACACCAACCGCTATCCTCTAGGCAATAATGATACAGAAAATGGCCTAAGGAGACTGTGCTGCAGTTGTGATAGTGATACCGTCTCAACTTAGGCAAAAGATCTTTTGCCTAGAGCTATAGTCAAATCTGGTGTATAGAGAATCAAGCGGCATTCTGTTTTTGATCCTCTGCTTGTTTAATACCGTTAACAAATTTAACGCCATTGATTACATCTGCTAACAGATTATAACCTCTTA
>JAJHPK010000022.1 GCA_020890945.1 Nitrosomonas sp. | reverse complement strand
CCACATCCGGATTTTTGACTTTATCGGCCAGCAACCATTCCGGCAGCAGACAAACGCCGCGTTGACTGGCGGCTAACAGCAACATAATGTCAGTTTCTTCCACGGTGATATGGTCGAGGGGCTCAATTCCGGCGGGTTGCAGGACTTTCCTGAACATATCCAGGCGTTCCCGTTCGACGGGGTAAGTCATGATCGTTTCCTGCTGTAGCTCAGCGGGTTCAATGAACTTGAGTCCAGCGAGCCGATGTTGCCTGGCGACGATTAATATCAACTCAAAATCAAAGAGCGGCTGGTAATGTAGTACACCGTTAAACACAGGATCGGAAGTCAGTACAGCATCCAGTTTGTACTGCTGGATCGCTTCAAATGAATTAAACCGGTAACGGGATGTCACTTCGATAGCCAAATCCGGCCAGGCTTGCAGATAGGGCTGTAGGATCGTGCAAAACCATTCATAGCAGGCATGGCAATCAATGCCGATAGTCAGTTTGCCGGTTTTGCCTGCCGCGAACAAGGTAAGGTGCTGCTCGGCGGAATTAACCGTGGCAATCACCGATTCGGCTACCTCAGACAGATAGTGCCCCGCTTGCGTCAATACCAAGGTGCGCCCTTGTTTACGCCAAAGAATAATGCCCAAGCGCTGTTCCAGGTTTTTTATCTGGTGCGACAAGGCCGATTGCGTCAGATGCAATAATTCCGCAGCGGCATTCAAGGTGCCGTATTGTTTAAGTGCCAGCAGGATACGAAGATGGATGAGTTCCATATTGATGAATTTTCTTCATGAGATAGTGAGAAAGTATCAATATTATTCACAAATAACAAGCCCTACAATGTCGCTTTCATTTTTTGTCCAATGGAGCTGTAGTAATGATTAAAATTCATAACCTGGGATTTCCTCGTCTGGGCGAATACCGCGAACTAAAATTTGCCCTGGAACGTTACTGGCGAAATGAATTAGGTCGGGACGAATTAGAAAAAATCTCCTCAGAACTTCGCCAACGGCATTGGCAACTGCAAGCTAGTAGCGGCCTGGATTTCATTCCAGTCGGTGATTTTTCCTATTATGACCAAGTTTTGGATACGAGCGTTCTGCTCGGTGTTATCCCCGAACGATTCGGATCATCAACGGACGTTGATACTTACTTCAGGATGGCTCGCGGTCAGTCAAACGATGGTCAAGCTTATCGCGCCTGTGAAATGACGAAGTGGTTTGATACCAATTACCACTATCTGGTGCCAGAAGTGACAAAGGATCAGCAATTCAACCTATCCAGCAGCAAATTATTTGATGAAACCCTTGAACTGCAAGCCTTAGGCTATCAACCGAAGCCCGTTTTACTGGGGCCTTTGACTTGGCTGTGGTTGGCGAAAACAACCAGCGACTTCAATAAACTCGATTTAATAGAGAGTTTATTGCCGGTATATGGGGAAATATTGCGTCGCTTGGCAGACCAAGGTGTGGAATGGGTACAAATAGACGAACCGATCTTGGTGCTGGACTTGCCGAACACTTGGAGAAACGCATTTGAAGCCGTTTATAACCGCTTGCAAAGTTCCCCAGTCAAGATTCTGCTCGCCACTTATTTTGGCGAGTTGGGCGAACATACCTCATTTGTTTGTAGGTTGCCTGTTGCAGGACTGCATATCGATCTGGTCAGGGCACCGGAACAATTGACGGCAGTTTTGGATAACTTCGCCAACCATAAAGTATTGTCTCTGGGACTGATCGACGGGCGCAATATCTGGCGCAGCGATCTAAGTGCCGCCCTCAACACCATCGCGACCACTAAGAATCGTTTTAAAGGCGAGCTTTGGCTCGCGCCTTCCTGCTCATTGTTGCATGTACCCATCGAGCTAGAACACGAAACCGTTTTAGACCCTACCATCAGATCCTGGCTGGCATTCGCACGGCAAAAACTGACCGAATTGGAAATTTTGCGTGTGGCAATTGAAGAACCGGCAGTAGCGGAACCGGATTTAATCCTTTCAGCGAACGCTATCCGTTCACGGCAGGAATCCACCTTAATTCATAATCCTGCCGTGCAAGCTGAACTCGTGAAAATCGACAACTCGTTGACTCAACGCCATAATTCTTTCCAAGCACGGCGAGAGCAGCAACGCGCTAAACTGAATCTACCCAGTTATCCGACCACGACCATTGGCTCATTTCCGCAAACACCGGAAATCCGCAAAGCTCGTGCTGATTTCAAACGCGGCTTGATCAGCGAAACCAACTATATCAGGCAAATGGAACAAACGATTGAGTTCTGTGTAAGGGAGCAGGAAAAGCTGGGGCTGGATGTATTGGTGCATGGCGAGGCGGAACGTAACGACATGGTGGAATATTTCGGTGAACAGTTGGACGGATTCCTGTTTACTAGCAATGGCTGGGTGCAATCTTACGGTTCGCGCTGTGTGAAACCACCGATCATCTATGGTGACGTAAGCCGCCCCAAACCGATGACGGTGCGCTGGAGCCAATATGCCCAGTCGCTGACCGACAAGCCCATGAAAGGCATGTTGACTGGGCCGGTCACTATCTTAAATTGGTCGTTTGTCCGTGACGACCAGCCGCGTTCAACTACCGCTTATCAATTGGCCCTGGCGATACGTGAAGAAGTGAACGATTTGGAACGCGCCGGTATTCCGATTATCCAAATTGACGAGGCCGCATTCAGGGAAGGCTTGCCGCCACGTCAATCGCGTTGGCAGGGTTATCTGAATTGGGCGGTGCGGGCTTTTCGTATTTGTTCTAGCGGGGTAAAGGACAGTACGCAGATTCATACCCACATGTGCTATTCGGAGTTCAATGACATTATCACATCTATTGCCGACATGGATGCCGATGTCATAACCATCGAAACCTCGCGTTCCAATATGGAACTGTTGGAAGCCTTCATCGATTTTAATTATCCCAACGAAATTGGGCCAGGTGTCTACGACATTCACAGCCCCAATGTGCCGACTACCGGCGACATGATTGCGTTGCTGAAAAAAGCGGCTGAGAGGATCAAGCCTGACCAGTTATGGGTCAATCCAGATTGCGGACTGAAAACGCGGCAATGGCAGGATGTTAGAATTTCATTGGCCAATATGACCGAGGCGGCTAAAGCTTTGAGATCAGAAGAAGGACACCATAAAAAAGGTTAGGTGTTTTTCAGTAACTTTTCTCCGACTTCTTGCAACGATCCATCGGGGGGCAACATGATATGGTAGAGAGTTTGCCGCGTGATTTCAAATAACTATGGCGATGTTCACTTATGGCCGTGTAACAGAGCAGCTTGAGTTTCCAATCGCATGTACGTCAAAAATTCTAGAATATATTGATTTAAAAGGATTGTATCACTTAACGGGTTTAGGAATACTCACAAAATTTGAATATATTGGAAGAGGTTTTGAAAGGAACTTAAATTT
>JAJHPK010000101.1 GCA_020890945.1 Nitrosomonas sp. | reverse complement strand
AGGCTTCGCAAATTCTTTGATGGGGGAAGATCAAATCGCTCGATTTTGTCTTTATGAACTCTCCACCTTTTGAAGCGGCTGATCTAAGATAACGATTGATGCGGTTTTTCAGGGGCGACTAAATAGAAACGTCCTATATTTCGGCTAAGAAGAGTTGTCACTTTGAAAAGCAAACGTTAAAATTTAATCAACCACGAAAAACACCCTGTGACTTTTACGAGGTGTTTTTTTATGCTTAATTGGATTGTAATTGCAACATGGCCAGTTGCGCATATAACGGACTGGATTGTAACAGTTCGCTATGGGTACCAAGCGCTTCTAAATGACCATGATTCATAACAGCAATACGGTCAGCGGATTGCACGGTCGCCAACCGGTGCGCGATGATCAGCGTGGTGCGGTTGCGCATCAATTGCTGTAACGCTTGCTGTACCCAATATTCACTTTGTGCATCTAGTGCGCTGGTTGCTTCATCCAGCAATAAAATCGGTGCATCGGTTAAAAGCGCACGAGCAATTGCTAAACGCTGTTTTTGCCCTCCCGATAAACCCAATCCCGCATCGCCCAAATGCGTATCATATCCTTGGGGTAGCTGGGTGATGAAGTGATGCGCATATGCGGCTTGAGCTGCATTTTGGATTTCCTCATCGGTTGCATCAGGCCGACCATAACGCAAATTATCTTTGATCGTACCGAAAAACAATGCCGGATTTTGTGATACAAAAGCAAAGCAGCGACGTAAATCGAATAGATTAAGCTGGCGAATATCAATACCTTCAAGTTTAATTGAACCGAATTGAACATCAAAAAAACGCAGCAACAAATCAAACAAAGTGGATTTACCCGCTCCAGAAGGGCCAACCAATGCGAGCGTTTCTCCCGCTTTGATCGTCAGCGTTAATTGATCGATAGCCAATACTTCTGGACGGGAAGAATATGCGAAACTGAGTTGTTCGATTGAAATATTACCCAGAACTTGAGGCAGCGGTAGCGGATTATCAGGCGATTGAATTAAATTAGCGGTTTGTAATAATTCCAAGGTACGTTCAGCAGCGCCAGCGGCCCGCTGTAATTCGCCAATGACTTCGGAGATCGATGCGACCGCGGAGCCAACGATAATGCTGTAAAACACAAATGCGGCCAATTCACCTGAACTGATTTGACCTTCGATCACATCAATGCCACCGACCCATAGCATCAAACCAATGGCGCTCATCACTAACGTAATGACCAGCGTAATCAAGAAAGCGCGTTGCTGGGTACGTTTTTTTGCAACCTCGAATGCCTCTTCGACCTGTGCTTGAAAGCGTTGTTGATCAATCAATTGATGGTTGTAAGCCTGAACAGTTTTGATCTGCCCTAGAATTTCACCCACATACGCGCCCACTACCGCAATCTTGTCCTGACTTTGTCGCGACAGTTGCCTAACCCGTTTGCCGTAAATAAGAATCGGCACAACCACCAGCGGTACGCAGACAACGACCAAACTCGCCAGTTTGACATTGGTAAGAAATAACCAAACAATGCCTCCCACCATCATGATGAGATTGCGCAGTGCAAATGAAACCGATGAGCCAATGACCGTTTGCAGTAAAGTCAAATCAGCGGTTAGGCGAGATTGAATTTCTAAACTGCGATTGGCCTCAAAAAAACCAGGATGCAGATAAATTAAATGGTTGAAAACTGCGCTGCGAATATCCGCAATGACTCGTTCACCCAGCCATGTGACCCAGTAGTAACGAGTGAAAGTGCCGGTCGCCAAAGCAACGACGAGCAGCAAGAATATCGTCACATATTGACCTAACAATTCCTTGGATTGCGTGGCAAAACCTTGATCAATCAACAAGCGAATCCCTTGGCCTAGCGATAACATGACTGCCGCAGTAAATAGCAAAGCGATTAAGCTATAAAGGACTTGAAGTCGATAAGGCGAAATAAATTGCGCGGCTTGCCGGACCGCTTGCCAATGTATTTTATTTTTCTCAGCAGAATTTGTCATGAAAAATCCCTGGCATCAAAAATTTGCCAGATTTTACGTCTCGATGTGGACATGATCAGACCTCGTCCACTCGAAATCATAAAATTTCTAATGAACTTGGATGTATTATGTTGCTGCCGACAAAGCTTGATCGAGATCAGCCAAAATATCATCGATATGTTCAATGCCGACACATAAACGAATCATATCTTTAGTGACGTCCGCACTGACTAATTCGCTATCCGTTAATTGCCGATGCGTGGTCGATGCAGGATGTGCGGCCAAAGATTTCGCGTCGCCAATATTGACCAAACGTTTAAACAGTCTCAACGCATCGTAAAATTTTACGCCGCTATCAAAACCGCCTTTAATACCGAATGCCAATAAAGCCGACGGTCGCCCCTTCATGTATTTCTGCGCCAATACATAGTATTCGGATGTAGGCAAGCCAGCGTAACGCACCCATGCTACTCTCGGATGTTTTTCCAAATATTGCGCCACTTTTAGCGCATTCTCAGTATGCCGCTCCATGCGTAACGACAAGGTTTCGATACCTTGCAAAAAGAAAAAAGCATTCATCGGCGATAACGCTGAACCGGTATTGCGTAAAGCAACCGTTCTAACACGGCCGATGTATGCGGCTGGACCGAATTCTTGCGTATACACCACACCATGATAAGCGGGTTCGGGATTGTTGAGCATCGGAAAACGATCCGCATGTTCAGCCCAGGGAAAATTGCCTGAATCGACAATAATGCCGCCAATCGAAGTACCATGTCCACCCATGTATTTAGTCAGCGAATGTACGACGATATCCGCACCGAATTCGATGGGTTTCATCAATACTGGAGTTGGCACAGTGTTATCGACAATCACCGGAACGCCACGCTGATGAGCTATTTTGCAAATTGCTTCTATATCTGGAATATTACCGGCGGGATTGCCAAGCGATTCGCAGAATACCGCCGCTGTTTTTTCATCGATTAAAGGTTTCAGGCTGGCAGCGCTGTCATCTTTGGCAAAACGCACTTCGATGCCTAGCTTGGGTAGCATGTGCGCAAACAATGTATAGGTTCCGCCGTACAACATCGGCACGCTGACAATATTGCTACCACATTCCGCGATGTTGATGATGGAATAATGAATCGCTGCTTGCCCTGCGCTCAAAGCTAATGCAGCAACGCCGCCTTCCAAAGCCGCCACACGCTGTTCCAATACATCATTAGTAGGGTTCATGATGCGCGTATAAATATTGCCCGGCACTGCGAGATTAAATAAATCTGCACCATGTTGAGCATTGTCAAATTCATAGGCAACCGTTTGATAAATTGGAACTGCGACTGACTTAGTCGTTGGGTCGGTAGTATAACCTGCGTGAATTGCGATTGTTTCGTCTTTCATCGATGTGTCCTGCCAGCTAAAGCAAAATGATAGAAGGCTGTAAGTGTAAGTTTTATCGTAACGCTCAACAAGTTTTTACTTGAAGTATTGACCAGTATGTTGAAACCCTTTCAGTGATAGCATTTATAATGATCAAGTTTAAATTCAGACTGTATTGTCATATCATAGCGCTACCAATCCATACATGTGGTGAATAACGCATCAACCATCGATGAATACTTCATCGAATCATTAAGAGGTCATCCATTCATGAAAAAAGCTTTAATTGTATCTTGTGCCGTATTGATACTTTCTTCTTGCACTTGGGTCAAAGTGACTCCCAAGGGTGATGGCGTTCGTTTGGTACCTACCAATAAATACGTCGCGCAATGCAAAAATTTGGGTAAAGTCAATGCGAAAGTGGTCAGTCAGATTATTTTTGAGCGTAATCCTGATAAAGTCGCAGAAGAATTAGCGAATATGGCACGCAATGAAGCTGCCGGTATGGGAGCCGATACAATTGTGCCGATCTCAGAAATTGTGGATGGCAGACGAGTTTTTGGCGCATACCAGTGTTTTCACCCAAAATCGAATTGAATGACGAATCAATAAACTATCGATACGATGTGACGCATTTGTTTAAATCCTTTTTTGACGGATGCAAACGTGCATAGATACTAAAGATCACAGCTAATTCGTTAATCTGTAAGCAATTCTAATTCTTAAGAAAATTTACTGACCCTTTCTTCATTCTTGTTTAAATTTCTCGCAAGCAATAGAATGAAGACATCGATGTGATACTAGGTTGACTTCGACATCGGTATTTCAAATTATCTATAAGGATTTTTATAAAAATGAACAAAAGAATTATTTCCACGGTAACCACTGGCATTGCGTTATGCATGTTATTTTTTTCAACAGTAACATTAGCAGAAACCGGCTATGCCGTTCACTATAGCGATAAATTCCAAGGTAGAAAAACTGCAAGCAATGAGATTTTTGACCAAAATGAACTGACTGGTGCGCATAAAAAATTACGCTTTGGCACTCAAGTTAAGGTAACCAATTTATCGAATAATCGTAGCGTAGTTGTTAAAGTCAATGATCGCATGGCACGCCGCAACCGCAATGTAATTGATCTGACAAAACGCGCTGCTGAGGAACTCGGTTTTGTAAAAAGTGGTCGTGCACGTGTTAAGTTGGAAGTTGTGAGATAACTCAAAAAACTCCAGTAACGCTGATTTTTGATATTTTTAGTTACAAATCCATTTTTTTATCCATCGGTATACCGCAGCAATGTCCGCTTGAAGTATAAATTTACTTTTTATAAGTGAAATACTATTTCTCGACTAATACACCTCTATGCAAAAATCCAAGCTTCCTGTTATTAAACCGTTTGTTTTTGTATTCAGTTGGCGAAGATTTTTGGTTCACACGCTGATTTTGGGTGTATGTAGTGTTTTGGGGTTGATGACATGGTATTTTTCAAAACCGCATAGCACTCGCTTTTACGATACCAAATCAGGATCACCGCTTTTTGTTGCTCTGACGCCCGAAATAGACATGTCGTTAGACAAGCAAAGCATTGTTGCGGTTAGAGAAGGTAATCCAATAAAAATTGAGTTATTTGGAGGAAATGTATACTTTGATATCAAAAATCATAGAGCAAATGAACTAGAATTAAAAGTTGGTAAAGTTACCATCAAAGATATTGGGACTCGATTTAGCATCCGGATGCAAAAAAGCGGTGAACATCAAATCGCCGTTGCAGAGGGACAAGTAGAAATTTATCTTGCATCCGGTGCTTTCCAAGTCAATGCTTTTGAGCAAGCAAGCTTTAATGAAAAACAAATGGGTAAACGTATTTTAATTCATGAAAGTGATATTGCACCGTGGCATCGTTTTAATTGACTCGAATCAAATGATTCTAAGTCAGCAAAATGTCAGACAATCTCCTTGAGACCTTTGTACAGTTTTGATCTTGGTCGTCCAGTCGACCGATATAATGGTGCTTTAAATTGATTGTGTTAGAGTAGTAAGTATAAGTTTTTCCGAATTTAATGTACCCCGCCGTACACAGAAAGGGAGCTGTCTGAAGCCAATTGATCGGTTAATTGGCTGAGACTCGATAGAGAAAGCAATCGCAATTCATTATGCACCGGCATCGGATGCTGCGGTCGGACAGCTTGTTCGTGATTGCTGGTGTCCAAGATAGGACTACTATTGGTTGGGATTTGGAGCAGCGGTCTAAGCGATGAATCGGTGGAAGACATGACGAACTCGAATCTACATGTGATGCGGTTTCTGGGCTTGTCGCTGGAAGACGATGTGCCGGACCATTCTGTGCTATCGCGATTTACAACGCGACGGAAGTTACAGCGCAATCGCTTGATTACCAAAGTTCGTTATGTGGTAGAGCGAATCTTCGGCAACCAAGCACGTTGATTCAATGCCAGAATACTGCGGTCTAGCCAAAGCCCATACCTGGCACATATTACTGACTATGGCGTATCATTTGAAAAGACTCCCTATAAACTCTTCGCTGAGCGACAAATGATTGCGCAAATATAGGAATTATTACGTCCTCACAACCGAAAATAGCCGGTCGCTCACAAAAAATCCTAAATTGCCATAAAGTGAAAAATTACTAGATTTTTCAAGGGCCTCAAAAATTTTCAAATGTGTTTATTTTTCAACAATCATTTACCGAAATGGTAGTTAATCGGCTTTTTGCAACTCCATTCAACGCTCAAAAAGCTAACCATCCATTAATATAAAGCGTGTCGTTACCAATGGCTTGACGGCCAAATCCATCGTAGTTCCGTATTCCACCGTTAAATTGGAAGTAATGAGTATATTGTACCGCTACGCGCAAATTAGCCAGGGTAGATAAAGTGGCAGCGGATTTGCCAAACGGCGTATAACTTATTTCTGCTGTGAAAGCTTGAGAATTAGGTTTTCCGCTGGTGCTTCCACCGATAGGTTCTCCCGTATTGAAAATGATGTTATCTCGAGTTCCAGTCATTTGTGAATAAAACAGGCTTACACCATATGTTTGTTGATAGGTATATCCGGTTCTGATTCTTGCCGTATCGAGACTGCTAAATTTTTTCTCAGCAAATCCTAATGCAACGCTGGCATTCATATCGCGCTGTTCTCTGAGATAAGTCGCTTGTAGTTCAAAAATATGCGTCCTGTTACCCAAGTATTGATAAGTCGTATCAAAACCGTAATCGTAATAACTGTCGGTGCCGACACCTGGCATTCTTTGTGGATTGACGTTGGCTTGTAACCCATAAGCACCTATCATGCCGTAATGACCATTCCAATCATGCTGTAATGCAACTCGCCAGTAAGGTGCGCCCCCATTGATTCTGTTTTGTTCGGTATCGAATGTACCGACACCTTTTTGTGCATTTTTGGGAAGCATGGTGTATCCGCCTGCTTCTATGTACAGCAAGTTTTTCCACATGGCATAAGCCGAAGCGCCAATGACTTGACCGCCTAATGTGTCAATTAACGGTCCTGCGGCTGGAGTGGGTGCCAAATCCGAGGATGAGTATGGAAAACTCCATACCGGCGTGGTATTCCAGAGATCTGATACAGAGGGTGAGTTATTCGTCGTAATGCCATAGACCAACTGATTACCGCCAATATCGCTCCGATCTGCGATGCGAATATCCGTGTTATCAAGCTCCCATTTTTTGTCAACGCCGCTGTATGTTCCTTGAATAAACGCTCCCATCTTTGGAGCAATGCGTCCCGCATAAAAAACAGAGGCTTCATCTAGCGTAGCGTTATTATTACGACCGTAGCCATCAGCCGCGCCATCGGGTTGGTCTTTAATGGTATTGGTAAATGAACCGCGTATCATTGCACTAATAGGAGGAATATATTTCAGTTTGCTATCGGAATTACCAGTAGTTGTATAACCATTTAATTTAAAATTTCGTCCGATCGGGGTCAGGTTCGGGCCGAATGATTGAACATGACAACTACTGCAAGGCAATCCAGTTTGACGAGCAAAGCTCGGCATGGCGTAGGAATGTTGTGTTACCAACATGCTTATTAAGAAAGCAAATATTGTAATCATCAAACTTTTGTTCATCGCGCTCCCTGTCAGTAATCTGATTTTATTCATGAAATGATAAATTATCGTTACATGCCAATTAAATTAACAGATGATTGTTAAAAAACGATTACTCGTCAAAATAACAATAGATTGAGTATGGTTCTTTTGGTCGAATACTATACTTCTTTGCACATCAATAAACCGTAAAGTTTTTGTGATTATTTTGTGGAGATCAAAAAAATATGACACAAACTAACTAATTGAATTTCAAATTATTTAGAACAGTAGATTGGCTTGTGAAAAGGCAAAATAAAATGACGGCTTTGGTATATTTATTTCAAATTTTCTAAATGAAGTCGATGGAGTATGCGATGTACAATCGGTGCAAGGATAACACCAGCAGCGATGATGACTACTAATCCACAATATAAAGCATAGAATCCTGCGAAAAGCTTTCCTTCAAAAGTGCAAGGCGTGTCAACGGGCCCCATTCCTCCCAGCAACATAGAAGCGTTTAAGAATGCATCAATCCAACTCAAATCAACCAAAAAATAAAATCCAAGCATCCCGATAAATAAAGACAGAAATATTAACGCTAAGGTAAAAATTCCACTGTGAGCTAATCTTAATAAAAAATGTTGTGTTGAGATCACTGGTTGGGAGCGATGTTCATACTTAGGAAAGAGATTTGTCATGTTTGGCTCTAGCTCATGAATTAATAATTACGTTAGCGTCAAATGGAATTTGAAAATCATTTGATTCTCTGAACTGATCAAGCAAAACAGCCACTGTTAAGTGGCAGAATCATCGACAGACTTTCTTTTATCACGCGAAAACCCAACATCTTTTTGCATCAAACAGTTTAACAAAATCATTAGCACGATCAGAAAGCTAACGCTCCAAGCAGTTGCGGCCATTGCTAACAGCAATTCGCGATCACCGCTAAAATCAGCAGCAATACGGGTAATCGCGGCAACCGTCATGATGGCGGTGAAGGTGACAATCTGCGGTATCCGTGAGGGATATTGTTTTACATGCAGCAACGTCACGCGAACAATTACGTTAGCGGCTAACGTACCTAATGCTCCGACGGTTATTGCGTGAATTGCGCTATTGTAATATTGACCATCATTGAGTTTCACCCAACCCAGCAGTATCAATCCGATTGCCAGCCACGCATAGCCGATACCAAGACAAATCAAATCGGGACGGGCTGAACAATGCCACAATTGCCAGCGAATGAGGCGAATCATGGCTAAAATACCGCATGCGATCAGTAAAATACCGGCGATTGAAGGTAGGATAGGGTTAAGCAAAAAAGCCCCCGCAACGGTAACAATCAAACCGGCTTCGATATTCGGTTGAACTCTGGCTTCAAGCTCTATCCCTTGACGATAAAACTCACCAGCAACGGCTGGAGCTAACATGCGTCCACCCATGAATAACATCAGTAAAGCGAATAACTGCACACTCTCTCGGAGCAAATAACGTTGCAACTCATAGCTGTCTAATTCGCGAGTCATCGCAATGGTGGCGGCCATAACGCATATGAGTCCAAGCAGCGGCACCAACATGCGATTACGCCATTTTTTTGCTACCCATAGTTTCGGCAGTAGATGCTGTGCTAACAGAAAAACAAACACTGTATTGAATATCAGCGAAAATACAGTCATATCCAAAATCAAACCGCTGATTCGAGCCAGTATCCAAAAAAACATAAATACCACGACTTTTTTTCTTGGCATCGGTCCCAACAAATAACCAGCGATTAACGCTAAAACAAAACCAAACAGCATTTCAAACGCATGCGTAGTCGGTGCTGCCAGCATAATCGGACCATAGCCATGCCGAGCCAGTATTGCTAATGGCACCATCAAAATCGCATAAATACTGGCTGCGGTAAAAAACCATTGATGCGGATAGGTTTTAGTCTCTGCTAAAAACCAGAGAGAAAATGCACTGTTCATCTTAGCGTGCTAAGAAAACTTGCCGAGTATATTCAGTAGCTATCAATTACTATTACTCTTGTTTGCGATCCATTGTACTAATGCATCCATCGCACCACGAGATTTTTCTGCATGATCGTGATTAACAAAAAAAACCACGACATGACGATTGCCAGCCTGATCCAGCACATAACCGGCTAATGCGCGCACATTATCCAAAGCGCCTGTTTTCATATGAGCACGGCCTTTTGCTGAAGTATCTCTGTAGCGACTTTTCAATGTTCCATCCGCTGCCGCAATGGGAAGCGATGACATAAATTCCGGCATGGCCGGGCTTTGGTAAGCGGAGACGAGTATTTTCCCCATATGGCGCGCGCTGATGCGTTCTTTTCGGGATAATCCCGAACCATTTTCTATGACTAATTCGGGAAAATTCAACCGCTTGCCTGATAACCAGTTCTGAACTGCTAAGTGTGATTTTTCCAGCGTTGCCGGCGAATTATTCACGACATCACCACCCGTTCCGAGTGCTAGGTATAACTGTCTTGCTGCAATGTTATTACTGTATTTATTGATACCGCGGACAATTTCCGCTAACGCTAGAGACTGATGCGTCTCTAGCAAGGTAGCACCCGTCGGCACTTGTGCTTCAATCACATGACCATTGAATTTTCCTCCTTGCTCAGTCCATAACCGCTTAAATAGACCTCCAATATAGGTTGCGCTGTCTTGCAAATTCAACACAGTGGATTGTTTTCCACACTGGATAGAAAATTTGCCACTGACAATGATGGTTAAGTGATTTTTGTTTTTTTCATCAGGCAAAACGTCTGTCGTTATGGCATTACGCCAATCACCACAGCTCTCTTGAGTCAATTGCACATGATTTTGAACGCGTAAAGCGTCTGAATCGGGATCGAATACCACACGTACCGTATTACTCTCAGGTTGCGGGAAGAAATGTAGCGCTGTTGCGCGATAATTCACCATTAAAGCTTCCGGAAGCGCGTTGTAGCTGCGATAGGGTTTACCATCAAAATCACCCGGATGTTGATAAGGTATCGCATAATGCGCACGATCCAAAATCAAATTACCTTGTATGTTTTTTAATCCAGTTTGACGGAGCCTGTAAACGAGTGACCAGAAATGTTCTAAATCAAATCGAGGACTGCCATAGCCTTTAATGACTAAATCTCCCTGCAATACATCCTGCACCATTTTGCCATGCGCAAAAATTTGTGTTGGCCAGGTATAAGTTGGTCCCAATAAGTCTAACCCCGCATAGGTCGTTAACAGTTTCATAACCGAAGCAGGATTCATCGCCTGATCCGCATTAAAAGCTAATGTCGGCTTGGTGGTTCCGATTTCTTGTACGTATACGCCAACCGCCTGTAATGGAATGCCAGATTGCTGTAGTTTTTGTTTTACAACAGGCGGTAATTCATTAGCCGATGCTGAAGTTGAAGCTGACAATAATCCGAATGAAAAGAGCAGAATGAGAAGATGACAATATGCATTTCTCCTGCACCAATAGCCTATCATCTCAATAAAAACTATTTTTTACCTTTGCAAAGCGCAAATCCATCATCCCATCCCATACGATATTGATCGTCTCTGTCGTAGCGATTGACATCTTTAAATCCAAAGCCACTGTTTTTAGCTGTTTCACAACCATCAATGTAGCCTTGCTGCGTATTCGCAGGATATCCAGACAAGTTATATTTAGGTTTGGTACTCGGAGGTAACGGACCTTCCGGACGTTCACCTTGTGTTGGAGGTGATGCAATCGAATCCGAAGGTTCACTCGGTTTCTGTGGCACGGTACTACAGGCCGATAGAAAAAGTAACACTAGTACAGAAATAAAATACGCTCGATAAGTCATAACAAGTACCTGAATAAAATAGATATCAATAGATTACAAAACAGATTTAAGCAACTTGCCCATTTCTGCAGGATTAAGCGTTACTTTAATGCCACATGATTCTAGGACGGCAAGCTTTTCTTGTGCAGTACCTTTTCCTCCAGAAATAATAGCGCCGGCGTGCCCCATTCGCTTTCCTGGCGGCGCTGTTACACCGGCAATAAAACCGACCACCGGTTTTTGCATATGCTCTTTAACCCAACGCGCACAATCTTCTTCATCGCTTCCGCCTATCTCACCGACCATTAATACCGCATCGGTCTCGTCATCGTCATTGAACAATTGCAGCACATCTAAATGCTTTAATCCATTGACCGGATCACCGCCAATGCCAATACAAGTAGATTGCCCAAGACCCAACGCCATCAACTGCGCCACTGCTTCATAGGTTAACGTTCCGGAACGAGAAACCACGCCAATACGACCTTTTTTATGAATGTAACCGGGCATGATACCGATTTTGATTTCATCGGGTGTAATAATGCCGGGGCAGTTCGGACCGATTAAGCGCGTTTTCTTACCTTGCATTTTATAGCGCGTTCGAATCATATCGCGAACCGGAACGCCTTCAGTAATACAAATCACCAGATCAAGCTCAGCTTCAACGGCTTCATCGATCGCTGCGGCAGCAAAAGGAGGCGGTACATAAATAACCGAAACAGTGGCGCCCGTCTGCTGCTTGGCCTCTTTGACGGTTGCAAAAACAGGAATACCATCAACATCTTCACCTGGTTTGCGTGGATTGACTCCTGCAACAAAGCAAGATTGACCATTCGCATATTCCCGACACGCACTGGTATGAAACTGCCCGGTCTTACCAGTAATACCTTGAGTCATCACACGGGTATTTTTATTAACTAAAATAGACATCGTGAATCTCCCCTTTTAAGACTGACCGGATGCATTTACTTGCGAGCCAGTCGCTCTAACCACTTTCTCCGCAGCATCCGCCATTCCATCCGCAGAAATAATGGTTAAATTAGATTCTTGTAGAATTTTTTTGCCCAACTCTACATTCGTTCCTTCTAATCTCACGACCAATGGCACCGATAACTTCACTTCTCGCGCAGCGGCAACAACGCCTTGAGCAATCACATCACATTTCATGATGCCGCCAAAGATATTCACTAAAATAGCCTGTAATTTAGGATTTTTTAACATTAATTTAAATGCTTCGGTTACTTTCTCAACCGTAGCACCTCCGCCCACATCGAGAAAATTCGCAGGATTACCGCCATACAGTTTGATAATGTCCATGGTCGCCATCGCCAGACCGGCACCGTTTACCAAGCAACCGATAGTTCCATCGAGGGGAATGTACGAGAGATCATGTTTAGAAGCTTCGACTTCTACTGGATCTTCTTCATCCAAATCGCGTAACGCTGCAATTTCAGGATGCCGGAACAAAGCGTTGTCATCAAAATTCATTTTCGCGTCCAAAGCAATGACTTGCTTGTCCACCGTTAGTACCAAGGGATTAATTTCGACCAATGAGGCATCTGTTTCATCGAAAGCTTGATATAACTGGCGCAACAGTTTAGATACTTGCGCTGTGACGCTAGCGGAAATGCCAATTTTCTGTGCCATTTCACTGGCCTGTTCGTTGTTTAGCCCTGTAACTGGATCGATCAATACTTTATGAATTTTTTCCGGTGTTTCGGCTGCAACTTTTTCAATATCCATGCCACCTTCCGAACTAGCCATCAAACATACGCGCTGCTGGCGACGATCCGTTACCAATCCCACATAGTATTCTTGCTCAATCGGTACACCTTGTTCTATCAATAATCGACGCACGATTTGTCCTTCTGGACCAGTTTGATGCGTCACCAAACGCATATTGAGAATGGCGCTGGCGTGTTGACGTACTTCTTCCAGTGATTTTGCTACTTTCACCCCCCCGCCTTTACCCCGACCGCCCGCATAGATCTGTGCTTTCACGATCCAAAGTTGACCTCCTAATTCACATGCGGCATTCACGGCCTCTTCAACGCTAAAACAAGCAATACCTTGCGGTGTAGCAATAGCGTATTTACGCAAGATTTCTTTGGCTTGATACTCATGAATTTTCATCAATACCTCTCCAGCTATAAATTTATGGATCTAATCTGCAATACTCACAGTCACAGTATAACTGAATCATGATACCGATATGGATTCAGCAAAATGATCTTGAATAATCACAAAGAATATCGATTGAATAAAATGGTTGTCTTTATCACTCATCAAGCTAAACTCGCCTACAAGTTCTTTATAATAAAATGCTACTTTTTATTCAGTATTCGTTCAGATTCTTTTCGCTATGATTACCATTATCAAGCAACAAACTGAACGGGGGATATATGAAAAATTTTAAAAAAGCGTGCTTAGCTATCACCCTGTGTGGAATCTTTTCAATGAATCTCGCAATCGCTGATGGTGATGGTGGTGGCGACGGTGGTGGCGATGGCGGCGGATTCGATGGTGGTGGCTACGACGGTGGTGGATTCGACGGTGGTGGATTCGACGGTGGTGGGTTCGATGGCGGTGGCTATGACGGCGGCGGATTCGATGGTGGCGGCTATGACGGTGGTGGCTATTATGATAATGGTAGTGGTTACGATCAAAGCGGCGATTCCTATCAAGGTGGCCAAGATGGCGGATACAGTCAAGGCGACGCTTTTTATTCCAATGACGCGATGGGCCAGCCAGGGGAATTTGATTCGACTGGCGATGCTGGCCAACCTGCTGATTTTAATTCGTCCACAGATCCTGGGCAAATTGATAACGCAGGTCAACCCGCCGATTTCAACGCATCGGATGCGCCTACTGCCGATAGCGCCACGGACTCAAGCCTAGACTCAGCGCAAAGCAAGGAAATTGCCCCGGACGCAACGAATGATAACGCAGCTACGCCAACAGGCGACAACGCAACTGCTGACGGCGTCAATCCTGAAAACGCCCAAAGCACTGCTACTGGAGACGGTACCACGTCGACTCAAGACAGTACGAATCCGGACGCTGCTACAGCGCAACATGCTGATGGCACAACCACAGACGCAGCTGCTCAAAATGGAACAGGTACTACGGACACGGCTCAAAATGGAGCAGCAGGCCAACATGTTAATATTGAAAACAACAATGTTGTGAACAACAATAACGTTGATCACAATAACGCAAACTGGGATCATCATGGTCATCACCATCATCATTATAGCGGTTTGGGATTAGGCTTAGGTCTCGGACTCGGCATGGGATGGGG
>JAJHPK010000013.1 GCA_020890945.1 Nitrosomonas sp. | reverse complement strand
ATTACCCAAATTTTGGGCAACAGCACTCCGCCAAGCCATATTAGACTTAGATAACATCTTTCACACCCCTCCAAAAATATGAAAAAAATACGAAATGAGATGCTAGTGTTTAATTACAATTGTTATTGTTATTGTTATTGTTATTGTTATTGTTATTGTTATTGTTATTGTTATTGTTATTGTTAACACATGTTTCATGCATATCATGCACTTTGCTTAAAATGACAGTGTCAGATTAAGGTATTCATTAAGCGCGTGGACAGATTACCAAAAAACAACACGAGAAAATAGATGTCATTCATCCTCAAAAAATGACTCAGTATCGGTATGATTTTGGGAAAATGTCCCTGGTGAAGCCGAATCTTCAAAATAATTATAAAGAGGAGCTTTTAAGCATAATTCTATTTGCTTATTTACTCCTGTTTTCTTATAAATTTTTGAGAGTTGATTGCGAACTGTTTTTTCTGCAAGAAATAAATGCGTACTGATACGTTTTGCTGATAATCCCTTGCAAGCTAGATAAGCGATTTGGCGTTCACTCTCACTTAACTTCAGGTGGTGATTATTGCTATGAACGTGATTTTCGGAAGTTGGGCTAACGCCAAATTGTGCTTGCCACAACAATTTCGTAACATGACGATCAAACCATAACTGTCCGGAATAGACAGCATGAATTGCTTTTAGCAATAAGTCAGATGAATGTTGCTTGCTGATAATGCCTACAGCACCCGAACGAAAAGTTTGCAGACAAGTATGTTCATGGGTGCCTTGATCAGAAATAGCTAATACTTTACTACTAGGGCAATCACTCAACAGTTTGGCAATGTGCTCTGCACAATTACCGTTATTCAACTGCAAATCAACGAGAACGACATCAGGCTTGTGTTGTAAAGCTAGAATCAACAGATTATCAATACAATCTGTATCATCAATAAGAGTCATTTTGGGATGATTTTTGAACACCTCGCGCAATCCCATGCGAACAAGCTCAAAACTTTCCCCAGCTAAAAGACGTATCTTATTTAAAGGTTGTTCACCCATTCTTCCAATTTATAGGTTTAGTCACACCTCAACAATTGCATCCGCTCAAATCGAGTTACTAACCTAAGCAACCTCTAAGAGAAAAGAATATCTATCTTCGAAAGAGCCTATCTTTTCTTAGACTCTTTAACAAAGATGAATTTTGAAATCGAAGAAATAACCTTAATTAACGGTTTAATAACTATTTAATCTATCGGAGTTAATTCTAACCAATACATAAAATGTTAAATAGATGTCATTTGTCCTAACAATTCCCAAAGAACACTCAATTTTCGGGGCAAACATCCCAAAAATGTATCCTAATTTGTTGAACAATATTACTTGAAGTTATTGAAAGACCGTGCTTTTAAACATAATTCAATTTTCTTTTTTACACCAATTTTTCTATAAATGAGAGACAATTGATTACGGATTGTTTTTTCAGTCAATAGCAATTGATTACCTATTTCTTTAGCGGATAAACCCGTGCAGGCTAGACGCGCTATGTGCCGTTCACGATTGCTTAACATTGATTGCGAAGCCACTGATTCAGATAAAACATTACTTGATCGAAAAGAGTCGCCTGGATTTAAATGACAATCAAACCAAACTTGACCGGCATGTATAGCGTGAATAGCTTTCAACAATAATTTACAGGAATAATATTTAAAAACCACCCCTGAAACTCCAACGTTATATATTTTCTGCAACACACCATTTTCACTGTGTTGTGACAAAAATAGTATCTTGCTGGATGGATTATTACTCAATAAGGATTTGATTTCCCTATAATTATCCCCACTATTTAATCCTATATCAATTAATGCGATATCTGGTTTGTAATGAGCCATCAAAGTCGGTAAATTTCCCATACTATTTGTTTCTGCAACCAAGCGAATAGACGAATCCGCTTGGAAAAGCGATCGTAACCCTATTCGAACAAGATCGACACTTTCCGCAACTAACACTTTTATTCCAATACCATTTTCCACACGCCCCTCCCCTATTACCTTATTATTTAGAATACAAATAATTTTTATTCAATAGAAAGATTAAATCTATACGCGATTCGATATTCAATAGATGTGGTTTTTATCACAATGCTTAATTTAAAAAACCATAACACCTTGACTATTAACACATAACAACTCAATTGCAATATCTTTAAGTAGATGAATAAAGTTACTTAATCATCAGAAGCAATAAATGCTCCATTTTCTCCTATAAAAAAATTTATCGGTAACTTTATAATTTTTTTTTGCAAACACTAAAAGATTCTAAGGAATCCTTGATATAGATCAAATCAAAAATTTTTTTGCAACCTCAATCGATTTGTATAAAAAAATTCTTAACAATATACAAATGATCGGATCAAAGGTAATAAAAACCAAGGCAAGGAAACCCTGAAGGCTATTGAAGTAAAGCAATACGTTTTATATACTGAAGCACGGTGAGTTAAGAAGAGTGATCAATGAGAATTTGGTTACGAGCAGCATATGGTAATGGGTAGCAGCAAGTTTGCACTTATCATTGAAATCACTACATCCAATTACTACGATAGCAAGCTTTCGCTGGATCTTCCTGATAAAGTCAACATTCACAATTGGTCATTGGCATTCATCCCCCAAACAAGTATATTGCAGTCAGAAACCTAACGATCCTCTGAAATCGCAAGATGAGGGTTTTCAAAGGTCTTAAGATATTAAAAATAGCATCCTGTATAAACCTACGAAAAACGACTTATTGAAACGATGACAACTGCAATGCGATCACTTAATTGCAAAAGTCCTTGTAGTAGAGCTTACCTTTGGAAGCAGGGTACCTTGATTCAAGGTCAAAACACTGCGTTACTACAGTTCAGCCAATGTACATAACAAACAAACATCACTTGCTACGAGAGGCTTCTGCATAACTGTTTTTTTGAGCTTTTCTGTTCATTTCCATCATAACCAAATCAAATACTTACAGAACTCACACATTCGATAAAGCCAGTTATGCAGAGGTCTCTACGATGTATAACTTAATAAATTACTAACCTCTGTATCCATCGACGAACAATTATATAAATATAGAAAGAATTACACCCTCTTAACCTAAACTAGCACGTTAGAAGGTGATTATTTCCAATTCGTTAAAGAAAAATAGCTGAAAAATATCGAAGCTAACAAATAAAGCTAGAATTGCATTGAAACTAGAAATCTGCGTCTTTGCGCAAAAGTCTCCATAGAGGATTTATACGAAATCTTCAATTAATCGAAAAATTAATTTATTTTTCGCCCGTAAATATCTTCAAAACGAATAATATCGTCTTCCCCTAAGTAAGAACCAGACTGGATTTCGATCATCTCAAGAGGAACACGACCGGGATTTTCCAGTCGATGACTTGTTCCTAATGGAATGTAAGTGGATTCATTTTCAGATACCAAATAAATTTCTTCATTACGTGTGACTCGAGCTGTACCACGAACAACCACCCAGTGCTCGGCGCGATGATGATGCATTTGAAGTGATAAGGCTGCCCCTGGTTTTACAACAATACGTTTTACTTGGAATCGTTCCCCGAAATCGATTCCATCATACCAACCCCAAGGACGAAATACCTTCCGATGCATTTGTACTTCCGAACGACCTTGACGTTTCAAACTGTCAGCTATTATTTTTACGTCTTGTGTTTTGTCTTTATGCGCGACCAAAACCGCATCAGGCGTTTCAACGACAATGATATTTTCAATGCCGACGCAGGCAACCAATCGACTTTCTGAAACGGCAAATGTATTTCTGCATCCATTAAATAAAATATCGCCTCTGGATACATTTCCCTCATCATCTTTAGGAAGAGCTTTCCATAAAGAATCCCAAGCTCCGATATCGGACCAACCTGCATTAAGAGCGATCACAACACCCGCTGGCAGTTCGTTATCATCATGACGATTAATCCGTTCCATAACCGCATAATCAATTGAATCACTTGGGCACTGCTCAAAGTGTTGTTTATCTACTCTTAAAAACTCACCATCCCTTGAACCTTGATCCCAGGCAGCGCGACAAGATGTCAAAATATCCTTTCGACATTTACCTATTGCAGATAACCAAACTGAAGATTTCAACATGAACAATCCACTATTCCAAAGATAATTGCCTGCATCCAAATATGTTTGCGCAGTTGAAAGATCAGGTTTTTCTACGAACCGCTCGATACGATGAGTATCCGCATCGCTCCCAATCGACTGCCCCGATTGAATATAACCATATCCTGTTTCAGGAGCGTCCGGTGTTATCCCAAAAGTTACAACATTGCCTTCGCTTGCTTGTTGCATTCCTTTGCGAACAGCTAACTGAAATGCTTCCACATTCATGATGACATGATCAGCAGGCATAACTAACAAAATGGGATCTTCTCCATTACTTGTTGCAGCAAGAGCCGCTAATGTCAATGCGGGTGCTGTATTGCGTCCAACCGGCTCAAGTAATATTGCTCCTTTTCTTTCCATGACTCTCAATTGTTCGGCAATTACAAAACGATATTCTTCATTGCAAACAATCATTGGTGACTGCAATTTGATATCGTTCAATCCATCCACGCGACGAATTGTAGCTTGCAATAATGAATCATCATTTATTAACGACAAAAGCTGTTTTGGATATTTTTCACGAGAAAGTGGCCAGAGACGGGTACCAGACCCTCCAGACAAAATAATAGGTATTAATGATTTCATTCAGTAATTCTCTTATTAAAACAAATGCAATTGTATTCTTAACAGTAAACTAACCCTAGAAACGGTTAGCCTTTAACTCGGATATAAAACTAATACTATTACAGTATCAGTTTTATCGTTTATCAGAATTGTCGTTCATATAAATGTATTCGCTCATCCGTACATTTTACTGCGTAAGCGACGGAGAATATAATCCGAAGAGATTGTAAAAACCGATTGCAGCACTTGAGTGATCATTCAAGATTGCAACCGTGCAAAGATCTTTCTGAATTTATTTCTGAATCAGAAATCGATTGATTTTATGGGCGTATTAAACACATTTAAATCAACCACATTCGATGCTGGAAAACCACTATTGAGTACATATAGCCAATACTCGGGCAGACGTGATCACGATACGCGGCATTTAACAGCAAAATTCCGCTAAAATCGCTGATGCTTGCGTTGTAAGACGCAATTTCTCCTTGAAAAGCATTGTAATAAATGTTGGTTGAAATATCATCTGCCTAGTTACGCTTGATAATCACCAATTAAATCCAACAAGCGTCGCGTCTTCTTTTCATCCAGCTCCAACCATTGACCGCGCTTGATTCTGGGTGGCAAATTCAGTGGGCCAAAGCGCACTCGCATCAAACGGCTAACCGTTAATCCCAACGCTTCAAACATACGCCGCACCTCGCGATTTTTACCTTCTTTGAGAATTGCTCGATACCAATGATTGGCGCCCTCTCCTCCCTGATCGGTCAAATACGTAAAAGCCGCCCTCCCATCTTCTAACTCGACACCGGTTGTCAATTGATTCATTTGTTCGTCCGTCAACTCACCTAATATGCGAACCGCATATTCACGTTCCATTTCAAAACGAGGATGCATTAAACGGTTTGCAAAAGTCCCATCATCGGTAAAAATCAATAACCCGCTGGTATTAAAATCGAGACGGCCAATGGCAATCCACTTCGAGGAACGCAAATGCGGTAATTTATCAAAAACCGAAGGCCGACCTTGCGGATCATCCCGACTGACGATTTCGCCCTCGGGTTTGTGATACAACAACACGCGCGGTAGCTCTTCAGGAGCATTCAGACGAATGACTCGACGCCCGATACGCACCACATCATTCGGCGCAGCTCGATCACCTAAAACAGCAATCTGATCATTCAACATTATTTTACCAGCTGCAATCAATTCTTCCATTTCACGCCTAGAACCAAGACCTCGATGCGCTAATAATTTTTGCAACTTGAAGGTTTGTGGTTCTGTGGATGCACCAAGCTTGTTCACATCACTGGGTGAATTTGCTTTTGGGGCGATACGTATTTTACGTCGCACAGGTTTATTGGATGAAGCAACTTTCGTTTGCTTTATATTTTTTTTCTTTTGCAAGGCTTTAGGGTTCTTATTTTGGGTTAACATTTAATTAGAATAACTGAAAAGTAGCCATTAAAATGTACAAAGTTGTTATTAATTTTTTGTACGGAATTAAAAATCAGTAATCAATCAATTTTGATCTTATGTCAATCCAATATTTTTTGAGTTAACAACTTTACAAACTAAACAACAAAGTTTAATCTAAACATCAAATTGCCAATTATAAGGCGATAAGAAAATATTGAATAAACCTCAATTTTTCTTGCAACAATTCTAATAATACATTTTTTGTAGGCCTTGTCTTTATTAACTCTTTGAATGAGCACAATATAGATATGGTCGAAAATTCAATAAACACGGATGAAAAAACAAAGAATGTATCATTTTCTCAAGTATTAGAAGAAGAAAAAAAAGTTTTAAGCGGTTACGATCGCTCTTCTAGCACATCACTTGATAATCCTGAAATTCCATTATCCGCATTATGCCTATCTGGTGGAGGCATACGCAGTGCTTCGTTTAATCTTGGTGTATTACAAGCTTTTGGTAAATATAAGCAAATAAGAAACATCGATTATTTATCAACAGTATCAGGGGGGGGTTATATTGGTGCATGGCTAAGCACATGGATCCATCGAGAAGCCGCATCGATAGAATCAAAAACAGAATCTATCAGGGAAAATAACCAACCCTCTACAAATCAAAAATTATCTGATATTGATCCTAGCGAAAACTCCATTTCAGAAGCAATTCAAGATATTGAACTTGCACTCTCATCCAACAACGAACCAAAATCAATAACTTGGCTTCGCAACAGCAGTAGCTATCTTTCTCCAAAATTAAGTTTAATGTCTGGTGATTTTTTGGGAATGATAGGAACCATCCTTAGAAACATGCTTTTGAATTGGTGTAATGTCATTCCTGCATGCATGGCAGTACTGCTACTACCCTATTTACACTTATTTCTTTTAACAGATCATTCATCAAGAGCCATTTCAGAATGGTCGCTTTCCTTCCTCTCAGGATTATTACTTCTTTTTATTTCAATAATTCTGATGTTTTATTATAAACCAAATACTGATTCAGATAAGAATAGAGAATTAAAAGCATTTAAAAGCGAAAAAGGAATTGCGACTCTTATCGCTATTTTATTCCTTTTGAGTATGTTCTTCATTTCAATCGGCATTATCAGTAATGATAAAATAAGCTCTTGCACTACCTACAACTTCACTCAATACAGTAACAAAATTGATGAATATGTAGTTTTAAGAGAATGCAACAAATCTGTTGATGAAAGTGGATCTCTTCAAAGGAAGAATACTATTTCAGTAAAAATATTCTCCTGGGAAGGGGAATTTTCTGCTACTGCTTATACAACATTCTCAGTTCCAATACTTACACTGGCCTATTTAATAATCGGATGTCTTTTCTTGGGTATTGTTTCTAAAGTTAAATTCTTTTTTAATCCCCATACAGATGAATACTTTTCACGCATAGGAGGCTATCTCTTAGCTTGGTCTCTAATGATAGGTCTATTATGGAGTCTGATTTTATTCAGTACGTATATCTTAGAAACAGTCAATCGATGGATTTTAGCTGCAGGAGGATTATCAAGTGCTTTGGCAATCTATTTTTCATTTGGCGCAAAAACTATATCGTCTTTCTCAAGCCGTCAAAACACTAGCTTCATCGGCTACGAATGGTATATCAAGTTGTTCGGACCAATAGCAATTGTAGCGATCATTTTAACTATTTCTTTATTTCAGGAAATAGTTATTGTGACCCTGATGAATACTAGACCTGAATTCCCCGATAAAGTGGAGGAGATAGCAGGCTATTTAATAAACATACATGAGAGTGTTTTATACCAATCCGATAATCTTTGGCATTTATTTTTGTTTCTCATTGTCCTCACTCTTATTCTTCCTTTATTTGTAACCATTAATAGATTTTCTTTAAATAATTTTTATAAAAATCGTTTAGTGAGGTGTTTCCTGGGAGCATCAAGAAGTGTCGCTGATCGTAAACCGCATGTGTTTACCAATTTTGATGTTAATGACGATATAGATCTCTCAAAATTACATCGTCAAAAACCCTACTTGATAATCAATACCGCGCTCAATCTAACGGATACTGACAAACTCGAAATATTATCTTGGCAACAACGCAAGGCCCAATCCTTTACTTTATCTTCTCAATTTTATGGTAGTTCTGTAAATGATTTAGGTTATCTCAATTCCAAATATTATTATGCCGATCCTTTCGATACGGTCACGCTCGGTACAGCCGTTGCTATATCAGGAGCTGCAGCCAGCTCTAATATGGGATACCACAGTTCGAAAATGATTAGTTTTTTACTGGCTTTTTTTAACATTCGGCTAGGATGGTGGATATTAAATCCAAAGAAGACTCAATCGAATCCGTGGCGTTACAAGAAACACCCGTTATTTCTATCATTCAATGAACTTTTCAGCCGCACCAACGATTGTCGAACATACGTTTACCTTTCAGATGGCGGTCATTTTGAAAATCTTGGTTTATACGAGATGGTATTGCGTAAATGCCAATACATAATGGTTATTGATGTTAGTTGCGATCCCAACCATGAATTCGAAGACTTGGGTAATGCGATCAGAAAAATCCGTCTTGATCAAAATGTAGAAATAGAAATCGATGTAGATACGATAAAAAATGTAAGTACCAAGAACAAAGATGATCTCGAAGAAAACGAAAAAAATAATTCAACCACTACAACGAAAACCGTCCCCTACGCAATCGGCACAATTCATTACAAAAACTCGGATAGCAATGGTAGTGTGCATTGCCAAGAAGGAAAGCTACTGTATATTAAACCCGTTCTTTGCGGCGACGAACCAGTTGATGTAAAGCATTATCATAAGCATCGTCCTAGCTTTCCTCATGAACCCACAACCGATCAATTTTTTGATGAACCTCAATTTGAATCCTACAGAAAACTCGGTTTTCATATCATGGATAACATACTCAGAGAGGCGTTAGATAATCGCGATCAAGAACAAAAGTCTCCTATAGGGAAATTCTTTGCAGGTTGGAATAAGACCACCACATAGATGGCACTTCATGGTTTGTGCACATTCGGGAATTATCCATATGGATGTAAAAAATTTCTCTGTTAGAAACGTAGTTTCAAATGATTTTTATGAATAAAGGGTCATGCAAATGTTTAAAATCAATATCTTCATTTTAACCACAGTGGCGCTTACCCTTTCAGGTTGTTTTGCTAAATTACACACTCTTCCTGAATTCCCCACAAAAGAAAATCAATCATCTGTCTTTCAAAAATTGGATGATCCCAGCGATACCCTAGTTGGAATTGCCGTTTCAGGCGGAGGAAGCAGAGCTGCCACGTTTGCTGCTGGCGTACTTGAAGAACTTGCAAAACTACAAGTAATCGATGATGGTAAAACCAAGAGCCTTCTGGAAACAGTAACGCATATGTCCAGCGTTTCTGGCGGAAGCTTAGCAACCGCGTATTATGCTTTAAATAAACCTCAAAGAAATGTGCCGGTATTCGATGGAAGTCAATTCTCAGAACAATATCAAAAATTCTTTGAAACCTTTAAAGGAGATATGCAAAAAAATTTTGAAGCACCCGCAAAACTAAGACAAGTTTTGCATTTTCGCGCGCTGAATCCCACCAAAGCAGCTTATACATTGTCTGAACTATGGGATGATGAGTTTCTAAAAGAAAAAACATTTTCTGATTTATACGAAAGAGAAAAGATTGGGGATTCTCCGCGAATCATTTTTAATGGCACCATATACAATAATGGTCGCCGTTTAGCCATGACCACTCTTAGCCCAGAAGAATTTAATTATGATTTCGTCGGACAACTAGAAAATGAATTTAATCTGCACTTTAAAGGGATAAGTGAACAAGGCAGAAAAAATTTTAAAGCAAACATTGCTGAAGCTACTAAGCAATTTATGCCTTTAACATTTGAAGATTTAAAAATGAATCACAGCACCTTAAAAATTTCACAAACAGTTGCAACCTCGTCTTCTTTTCCTCCCATCATTGGTCCGGTATCTTATCAAAACGACAACGAAACAATTCATGAAAGAAAATATCATCATGTGGGAGATGGAGGGCTCTTTGATAATTTAGGAACCGAATCACTTACATCTGTTTTTCTTAGAAAAATCCCCAAAGACACCAAGAGCTCGAAGCGTGGATTAATTATTGTTATCGACACGTCTTATCCATTTAATGCGGGAGAAAAAGCATTAGATTCTAATAAAGAAGGATTTGAGGTTTTTAAAAATGATCCGTCTAGAATTGTCGGTATTATGGAAGGCCGTGCAAATGCCTATCAAACGCTGCTTTGGCACACGCTTAGAAGTGAGGATAAAATTTTACCGGACTACAAACAACTGCAAATTGTGATATTGAGACACGTTAATGCGGAGTGGAAAGATGGATATAGCTCGCTTCCTAACGAATGCAAAAAACCCGAAATATTTTCAGAAAATGCAAAACCAGAAGAAATTCGGGCAAAAATAAGTGTCATTCCAACACGTTTTACCATTACAAATGAATGCGATGCAAAACTTCTATTCGAATCAGCCAAACAAGTAGTTTCCACTCAAAGAGAAATACTGGATACCTTTTTCAAACAAAAATATAAAATAATCGCTTTTTAGCAACACAAATCACTTTAGAAGCATTTCCCACAGTTTTTGTAACCGTTTAGCTGAAACCGGTTGCGGGGTTTTTAACTCTTGTGCAAATAGCGATACCCGCAACTCTTCGATTTGCCAGCGAAATTCTTGCAGATTTTCGTCATGCCTCAATCGATGCGGGTTCTTTTGTATGTGTTTCAAATACTGTTGCCAAAACGTACTAATCTGCTGCCGGTTTTGTCTGTCGCGTTCGGGGTTGATCGATAATTTTTCTAAGCGCAACTGAATCGCTTTTAAATATCTCGGGAGATGTCTCAATCGTTCCCACGGAATTTGGCTGAAGAATCCATTGAAAATCAACTGATTCAATTGCTCATCCAATTCCAGCTTTATCTCTTGATGACGCAGCGTAGGCAATGACGAGCAAACACTCTGATATTCCGCGCCCAACTGCCGCAATAAGTCTGCAAATTGTTGCGTCACTTCGGGCAATCGCTGTTTCGCTCGCTGTTTTTGCGCGGTAAATGCTGTTTCATTGCGTGGTAATGCATCATCTCCAATTAAGGCGCGATCTAAAATAGCATTCAGCATGTCTTGCTTCAGATCTCCAGGATTCATGCGATTTGCAAACTGCATTGCCGCAACTTTGAGCCCAGGCAGGCTCTTTTCTAATTGCTTGATCTGCTCCTTCAAAGACAAATGAAGCAAGCGTTTCACCCCCGCACGCATCAAATCATTCGCAGCTTCTTCAGTATCCAGCACGCGAATAGCCGCGCAATCGTTGTGATCGACTAACGCAGGATAACCAATCCAGTCACGACCGTTACGATGAAACGTAATGGTATTAGGCAGTTCAGCAAAGTCCCACTGCGTAATCTGCTCGCGTTCAATGCTGTTTTTTTCACTATCATTGTGCGTTTTTGCGAAAGTCGCTTGCGCCTGATGACCAAATTTTTCTTGTAACTTAACGAGATCACGACTCATTTCCAGTTCTTCGCCATGATCATCGATCACTTGTATATTCATTAATAGATGCAAAGGAATGGCCTGCAAATCCCAGGTATCAGGAGCAACTGATATCGCAGTTTTTTTCTGAACGAACTGCGTAATGGCATCTTGCAGCCGTGAAGAAATTGAATAGCTGGCGCCTTCCAAAAAAGCCGTGACCGATTCTGGTAAAGGTACCAGTATGCGGCGAACTGGTTTAGGCAGCGTTTTGAAATACCAGGAAACCTTCTCGCGAATCAATCCTGGTACCAAATAATCCAGTTGTTTCGCATCAAGGCGATTGAGTAACGGCAATGGCACGCTCACAGTCACACCATCCAATACATGACCGGGATCAAAGTGGTAAGTCAGCGGTAGTTGGCTGCCATCGGCAAGCTGTAAATACTCAGGAAATTGCACTTCGGTAATCTGATCGGCATCATGCCGCATGAGCATTTCACGCTTTAAATACAGCAAATGTGGATTTTTCGATTCCGCCTGTTTGCGCCACTTCTCAAATGCAGCACCGTTAACAATATGCTGCGGAACAATTGCATCATAGAAAGCAAAAATTTGCTGTTCATCGACCAACACATCTTGCCGTCGCGCTTTATGTTCAAGCTCTTCTATCTCGTGCACCAATGCTTGGTTATGGGCGAAAAATGCCGCCTGAGTCACGAATTCACCTGCCGCCAAGCCGGAACGGATAAAAATCTCACGCGCCTCTACCCGATTGATCGATCCATAATGTACCGGACGCTTGGGTACGATCATCAAGCCATACAATGTGACACGTTCATACGCGATCACTTGCGCTTGTTTTTTCTCCCAATGCGGATCAAAGTAGTGCCGCTTGCACAAGCTGCCGGCAATCCGTTCCAACCAGTTTGGATCGATACGAGCTACGCAACGGGCATACAATTTGGTCGTTTCGACCAATTCCGCAGCGACCACCCATTTGGTTTTTCCTTTTTTTAAAGCGGAACCTGGAAAAATCGCAAATTTAATGCCGCGCGCACCGAGATATTCGCCTTCTTTTTCGGTTTTAAATCCAATATTGCCCAGCAATCCCGCTAGCAGTGCACGGTGGATTTCATCATAACCTGCGGGTACTTCATTGGGTTTTAGCCCTAATTCACTGATCAATACATGCAGTTGCCCGTGAATTTCACGCCACTCGCGCAGTCGGCGATACGATAAAAATAGCTCACGGCAATGCGCAATTAATTTTCGGGTAGATTTTTTATGCTTAATCTGGTCATCAAAAAATTCCCACAGTTTGAGATACGACAAAAAATCAGAACGTTCATCGATAAAGCGGCGCTGTGCCTGATCAGCCGCGGCTTGATGTTCAAAAGGACGATCGCGCGGATCCTGCAAACTCAAAGCAGATGCGATGATCAGAATCTCGTGCAAGCAATTTTCCTGTTTTGCGGCAAGAATCATGCGTGCTACTCGTGGATCGATCGGAAATTTTGATAAGCGCCAACCGAGCGCAGTCAATACTTTGTTTTCGTCAACCGCCCCAAGCTCTGCCAATAATTGATAACCATCGCTAATCATGCGCGCCGATGGCGCTTCCAAAAATGGAAAATCCTCGATGTCACCGATTTTCAACGCTTTCATACGCAGAATGACTGCCGCTAATGAAGAACGCAAAATTTCTGGATCGGTAAATTCCGACCTACCCTGAAAATCTTGTTCGGAATACAATCGTATGCAAACACCATTGGCAATTCGGCCACAACGACCTGCGCGTTGATTAGCAGACGCTTGTGAAATCTTTTCTACCAATAATTGTTCGACTTTATTGCGATAACTGTACCGATTGATACGCGCCAAGCCAGCGTCGATGACATAATGAATACCCGGAACCGTGAGTGATGTTTCCGCTACATTGGTCGCCAGTACAATGCGCCGCGTGTTTCCTTCCGGTTGAAAAACTTTTTCTTGTTCCGCAACCGATAATCGGGCAAAGAGTGGTAACACATTAATGGGCGAAATCCCTGGGCGACTATGATCAAAATGATGTTTACGCAAGGATTCTGCGGTTTCGCGAATTTCACGCTCACCCGGCAGAAATACCAAAATATCCCCCGGGCCTCTTGCCATCAATTCATCCACCGAGGTTAAAATGGCTGACTGCAAATCGCCATCCTCTTCGTCATCGGCCATCAAAGGTCGATAGCAAATTTCAACCGGATACAACCTTCCGGTTACTTCGATCACTGGCGCATCATTAAAGTGCTTCGAAAATCGTTGCGCATCGATCGTTGCCGAGGTAACAATCAATTTGAGATCAGGCCGCTTCGCTAGTACTTGACTCAGATAACCCAGTAAAAAATCAATATTCAGACTTCTTTCGTGCGCTTCATCAATAATTAACGTGTCGTAAGCCTGCAGCAGCGGATCGCCTTGCGTCTCGGCGAGCAGAATGCCATCGGTCATCAATTTGATATAGGAATCAGCACTGACTTTATCGGTAAAGCGGATTTTATAGCCAACAACCTGGCCCAACGGACTATTCAATTCACTAGCGATTCGCGCCGCCACGGTGCGCGCGGCAATGCGGCGCGGTTGCGTATGCCCGATTAAACCATTCACGCCCCGTTTGAGTTCTAAACAAATCTTAGGAATTTGAGTCGTTTTCCCCGAACCGGTTTCACCGCAAATAATGACAACCTGATGCTGATCGATAGCCTTTTTGATTTCCTCTCGGCGAGCATGAACTGGCAAATCATCTTGATAAGTCGGATTTGGCAGGCGTTCAAGCCGCCTTGCGATCACATCAGAGGAAAATTTTTTCATAGAAACAGTCAGAATCAGATCATTGATACCGATCTTCACAAATTATCGAAAGGATTGATAGTGCCTTTGCCGCTCCTACCATTTGGCACGGCGATTTTTCAGCGAGCTTTTCCATATCCTAGATGCAGATTTTAACGCTTCGATAAACTACACCGATACCCTAAACCCTGATAATCAAACTCACCGATTCTAACGCAGATAGAGTTTCTCGCAATCATAACGGTATCTAAAGCGGTGCCGATACCGTCGCTAAAAACCATTTATCCTAGGCAATTCCAACACCAATGCCTATCGATATAAAAACAGAATTAATGATAACGCTTAAGTTAAGAACGAGCTGAGTATACGAAGATATTAGTGTGTCTAATCCATAAGATAGAGCTATAGTCAAATCTGGTGTATAGAGAATCAAGCGGCATTCTGTTTTTGATCCTCTGCTTGTTTAATACCGTTAACAAATTTAACGCCATTGATTACATCTGCTAACAGATTATAACCTCTT
>JAJHPK010000021.1 GCA_020890945.1 Nitrosomonas sp. | reverse complement strand
TTAAGAGGTTATAATCTGTTAGCAGATGTAATCAATGGCGTTAAATTTGTTAACGGTATTAAACAAGCAGAGGATCAAAAACAGAATGCCGCTTGATTCTCTATACACCAGATTTGACTATAGCTCTTTTCCAGTGCCTGTACCGCCGACAAAAATAAGATTGTTCGCTTGAATCATGAATTCACTGGTGGCCAGTTGCTCAATGCGCCCTTTGAGCAAAGGATTTTCCGTCCAGTAAAAATGAATCAAATCGTGTTGATGGGGAAACTTGGCGGTATGTAATTGGTAGTTCAAACTACGTGCCTTACGATCTTACCTGTTCAGCAGCGATCAATCGATCCAGCCAAATTTCGGGCATAACCGGTTTGTGTCGTGCATTTCCTTCTACCTGCTATTCCTGCCAGGCGGCAGCAATAATGCCTCTGTTTGCAGAGATCAAATCGCATGCAACCTCCAGCGTTTCAAGAACGATATCACTCAATCCTCTGACCATTTGCAGCGGTTCCACAAACGCTCTGTCACCTTTATCCTGTTTAAAGATACGATCCCGAAGAACTATCCTAATGGGGGTTGGTAGATCCCATTGCTGGAATGCCACACCATGACATAGTGGACCTGGTTTATTTCTCTAATATCGGCAAATAATGCTAGGGGATCGCATATCAGCTGATCACGGTCATAGCAGCGAGCATGTTCAGCAACAATCTGGTTTTCAGTGACTATCTGTAACCGATCTACCGTTATCCGCAACGAAACGACACGATTTGACCATTCGGCAGGTACGCTGTAACGCAGTTATGGTCAACCTTAATCAAACAAGTACTGGAAACCCGTAGGGTCTTTTCTACATAACCATCAAATACTGCTTTGACAGGAATGAGTAACGGCTTTTCTTCGATAAAGCAATCAGCAATGGTACGCGTTCGCTTTGTTCTGGGGGTCTACGTCCTGCCAACTCTTTGCAACCCAAAGCCAGCCACTCAAAGTTGTTTTCATCACAATTTACAAAAGATTTCTATGAGATATAAGCCTGGCCTTTAGGACCGTAGAGAGAGATATTTCCTGCCGCAAAATTTAAGGTAGTAAAAGCTCGTTTGTTGTATTCACTATAAGTAGAAATAATCAACCCATTGGTATAATTAATCTTTCTTGCCTTATCCGCAAGCGCCATAAGATCATCCCATGCTTTTTTTAGTTCTGGATAATCTTGACAATGGGTTTCCAACCAAATATTGATCGCCCTTCTTTCTATTGAGATTCCTAAAAGATTTAAATAATTATTTCTTCTAGCATCGCATTGATTCAATTGCTCTAACAGCATCGTTTTTTTTGAAACAAGGCATTCTAAATCGTTAAAACAATTTAGTGTAAATGTATTTATTTCTTGTTTAAGTATCTCTATCAACGCTTGTAGCAGTTCTATTTCCAATCTCAAGCAAGAAACAAATTCTAATAATACCTTATCATTCTGCATCAATTAGTACCTTTTTTAGATTCAATCAATTCGCGAACAGTTTCAAGAAGTTTATCCGCCACAGCCCCAGCATTGATTTGAAAATTACCTTCACTAATTGCTTGTTTTATTTCTTGAACTCGCGTGGAATCAACTATTGAGTTCGAAGCTGAATCATTATTGATATCTTGTAACTTTGTTGCGTTAGAACTTAAATGTACATTATTTGCTTGTGATGAACTTGAGCTCAGAGGATCTACATCAGTACGTCTCTTTCCTTCATTGACTGATACAGTCGTAACTGGCTGTAATAATTTATCTATCTTCATTATTTTTCCTCAAATTGGTTTTTACTGTACCTTTTATCGACAATATTTATACTAACTTTAATTATTGATAATAAATTGCTACAACTCCCTATGCCTATCCCCAGTGTACGTTGTGATCAAATAAAACCGAACTCTTTATTAAAATTCATTTTTGAATTCTATCGATGTACCCAACTCCTGTCATTGAGGTGTGCTGTCAAAAATGAAGTCCATCGGTTTAAGCGGCGAGCAGATTGGCATAGTATTGCTGCAAAAATTGTGAAGGTGATAAATATCCTAATTTTTCTTGCTTGTGCTGTCGGTTATAGAATATTTCGAACTATTCGGTAATCTCCTGAATGGCTTGTTGCCGTGTTTTGAATCTTCGATGATACACCAGTTCGGTTTTAAGTAACCCCCAGAAGCTTTCCATCGGGGCATTATCATAGCAGTTCGCCTTGCGGCTCATGGAAGCGATCATGCCAAATTGTTGCAATAAATTCTGGTAATCGTGTGCACCGTATTGACTACCTTGATCTGAATGAGCAATGAGCCCCTGATCTGGATGCTTACTTGCAGTGGCAAGAAACAAAGCTTGTATCACTAAATGCCTGGTCATTCTCTCATTCATGGCATACCCACCAGCTCGCCATTCAATAGATCTTTTACGCCAGCCAAATACAACCAGCCTTCACTTGTAGGAATGTAAGTAATGTCACTGCCCCATACTTTACCGGGTACTCTAACAGTAAATTCCCACTTTAGAATATTGGCCGCAACCGATAAATTATGCCTGGAATCAGTCGTCACTTTGGATTTCAGCTTTTGCTTGCAGCGCAAATTCAATTTCTTACGCAATGTTCGAACGCGGTATGGTGTGGTTTGTACCCCGTGATCCGCCAAGTCATGATACCAGCGCTTCACACTGTAGGTCTCGCGTGTACGGCGGTGTGCAGTCAGTATTTCTATTTCCAACCTTGCATTCTCCCGCTTACGCGTACAGAGCGGGCGAGAGCTTCGCGCATGAAAACAACTCTCGGATACATCGAGTACCTGACACATGAGCACTATCGGATAGCTTTGCCGCATCGATTCAATCAGATCGTATCTCACCGCAACCCCTTGGCGAAATACATCGCACACTTTTTTATAAAGTCACGTTCCATCTTCACTTCGGCCAACTCTCGTTTCACTCTGGATAGCGCTAACTCAACTTCAGTCAGCACCTTCTGACGTTTGCCTACCGCAGCAAGTTCTTCTCGCTTTTCAGCATAAACCCAGTTCTTCAGCGTCCGCTTGGGTAATGACAGTCATTTTGCCGCTTCAACCAACGTCAATCCACTTTCTTTGAAAAACTTAACTGATTGACCCCGAAATTCCTGGCTATAGTGTGCACGGGGTAATTCCATCTTTATCCTCCATCTCATCTCTTCATTTTGTGAAACTTCGGACTCCATAAAAATAAGCATACCCTAACACATTAGGCCATATCGCGCCTATCTTATAATGTTTAGCAAATCATCTGTTTGCAATTTTGCAACCGTAATAATAGATTCGATCACATCAGATGATAATCCAAGAAAATCCCAAGATTCAACGGCATATTTTGACGAAAATTTTTCAATATCGATTTTTGAATTTATATGAGGTTGCATATAATTAGCAACATGTATTGCTGCGTTGAGTACAAATGCATTCAATTTATATTGAGAATCTAATGTTGGATCAAACTGGAATTCCACTGTTTTACAAATATCAAGCGGCAATTTCCAATGCTTTAACAGTTCAGCTCCCAAGCATGCATGCGTAAAGCCTAGAGTTTTTATTTCTTCTGTAGCAATTGCTTTTTCATTGTTGTATGTTTTACTCAAAATCGCAGAAAACTCCTTAGGAAACTGATTAACCAATATCAGCTTTCCTACAGCATGTAATAATCCAGCTATAAAAAAACGCTCTCTCATTTCAACACTTGATGATAATAATCGTGCAACTACTCCACAGGTTACGCTGTTCTTCCAAAATAAATCCATATTCAACAAATTAGGCGGAATATTTTTAAAAGTCGTCGTTACAGAAGATGCAATTACTAAATTGCGCAATTCCTTGTGACCAATGATTGAAATAGCTCTTAAAATCGTATCGATCTTTCCTGAAAACCCAAAATAGGAACTATTGGCAAATTTGAGCAATTTGGCCGTTAACGCCGGATCATTTAGAATGACACGCTCTATTTCAGCATTAGTGGCAGCATTCGAATCAATTAATTCGTTAATTCGCACAACAACTTCAGGCAGAGAAAAAATTGAATGAACTTTGGCAACTACAGCACGTGGATCCATTTAAACCTCGTTGTCATTTCGTTTGTAAAATATAATCTTATATTTTTATTTTATAACGATGATTAACCAATTGATTTAGCAAGATGTAGTAATTCCTGGTGCTAATTTTATTATTGTCAAAAATAGTGCTGTGTTTCATGAATCGAATGATGAGTCATAGTTATTCTGATACATGATAACAGATGAGAAAAGTACAATTTGTTGATAAAGATCTGCTCAAACCAATAACAAAAATATTAACAACAAACGAAAAACCATAACTTTATCAATAACCCAATTGACGATTCATATTGCCACCAGTTCTCATAAAAAAATCTAATTCCTCTCCAAGAAGTTCAGTTTGCCATCTCGTATCAAGTTTTATTTCTTTATTAGAAGCAAATCTAGTATTGTTTCCACCTACTAAATGTCTTGTGACTTTAGTAAGGTCCAACATTGTAGGCTCAAATGGGATATTTATGAAATGACATAATGTCTGTCCAACATTTTCCGGGTTAGTCGCCAAATCTTCATATCGTATTTTTAGCAGACTCTCAGCAGGAATAAATTTATCTAAAACAGGCAAAGCACGACGGTAATAATTTAACCAACCTGCTATGCTTTCGGATTGAGTATATCCGCTCGAACGACGAGAAAAATAAACACCTCTTCCATCACGAATTAATAAGACAATTTTAACGATATTGGGCCATCTTTCATACAATTCAACTGCTTCACGAACATTTTTGGATGAATCCACTATTACGGATTTTCCCCAACTTCGTGAGATTTCATTATATAAAGCCATTTTATTATTTACAGCTTTAAGGAGTGAAGATGGAATAGGTAGGCAATTACGTAATAAACTAGGTAACCTGTTTCTACCCTCGAGCCAGGCTTTCCGGAACTTTACAACGAAGGTAAAAAGATTAGTTTGCTGTGTGTAATCTATGTTGTCATAAGCAATTGCATCCCATAAATTAAATTTATAGGGATCGGAAACAAGATCAATTTGATGAGATTTTTTAATTGCATTAAAAATCTTTAGCCATTCAAAGCAATTGCGTAAATTAGTTCCGCAACTACATTTATCATTTAAATTAATGCCTTTAGCTAAAAAATTTAATTCACCTAACGAAGCACATTGAGAGTGTCCCCCCATAAACATATCAGTTAAAGTAGATCCACTTCTGGCGGCAGAACAAATATATAAAACTTGAAATTTATTCATCTCAGATTTCGTATTTTTGTCTGAATCAAGCGTGATCATATAAATCCCGTTTCTTTAATAGTGTTGTATGTTTAAAATTGAACGCTACAGTTTTGTTCGTAATTAATGGTATTTTGAATGCTAATGCCATGAGAGATGATTCAAAGTCATTTATTGATTTTGCTTGAGAATTGACTGAGAAGATAAGATCTTAATGAATCTAGACCAATAGATCGCTTGTCCAAGCATAAACATCATAAGAAATTGAGTAGAAATAGATAGTAAATGAAAGTTGGAATATGGCAATGTAATAATTAACATTACTAAGCTAATTGCCCCTACTCTAAGAAAAGTTCGATGAATCGGGGGAATAGATTCATTTTTTGCAGCATCCGCCGAGGTTTTTGCCCCAAAAATGAGTATCATAAGAAAAATTAAATGCCCCATGACTCCGGTTTCCCACAGTAATATAACGGAGCTAGTCTTATTAATTCTGTACTCGTAACGCTGTGCTATTTTTCCCACTCTAAATTTAGTTGAATGAACTGCACCAATTCCATAACCGAATAATACGTTATGTATTTCTCCACGACTTATGTTACTATCCCACCAGTTCACTAAAAGTGTTACTCGTCCTACGTGAGCACTATCCTCACCTGCTTTAGGAGTCAGCGCGCTTAAAATTGAATCATAAGCTGTATTAATCTGAGTATTATTTTTGAAAGTGACGCTACTTTCATAATGAATATCTTTGTATGCTGAAAGAATGCCTACAACTAACAAAAATGCCACGATGACAACAATTATTGATTCAATGGGCTTCTTAAAAAGCTCTTTGCGGTAATAAATACAAATTGGAACAGGTAACAACATAACCATCGCTTTCACTTCGGCAAGAAGTAGCGTGGCAATTCCGCTAACCACAATCCATAATATCCACAGGGATTGAAAACGATGTTCACGCCATAAAGCGATGCCTGTAAACATAGCAATGAGAAGCATCATAGCCATACCCGCACTATCACCACCGCCATCAATGTTTCCTTGAAAAGTTCCAATGACTGCATCCCAAGGTGACATCCGATGATCTTTCTTGGCGACATAAAAATACTGATACAGTGCCATAGGCAGTTGTAAGGAAGCCACTATCAAAAGAGCTTTCCATAGTTTTACAAAATGTTCAATTTGAATTAAACCAAAACCAAAAACCAACATAAGCGGCCACATAAAAAAATAATGACGTGACGCATTAATGATATCTCCTAATTGAGAATGATTAATAATGCTCGAAAAAATCGCTAAAAATATAAAAGATAAGGGCAATAACAAGTTTGCAGAAAATTGTGTCGATAGAACATTTGCTCTACTGTGTAACAAATTGAATATTACGGGTAGAATCAATGCGGCACTAATTAAAATTGTCAACCACTGTATTTGAGTAAATCTAATAAAGTAGGCACTAGGTCCCGTAATTAAAAATGCAGCCCAAAATATCAACCATACAGTCCCTATCGGAGGAACAATCAAAATAAATAGAGCACCGTATATGGCAAGTAGCGCGATTATTAAATACAAATTTTCATAAGCGGCCAATACTCCACTTGTTATCGATAGAAATAAAACAGCCAACAGCATAATCGTTGTAAATACTATGTTTGATTGTGCATTATTGTCCTGAGGCAAAGTAAGAATTGGCAATTTCATATTCTAAATTTAGTAGGTATTCCCAAAATGATAAGATTGGAGCTGTAACAATAATCAAGCTGACTTAAAAACACCAATAAGCCGCGTTCTATCTTTTTTTTGTAACGCAGAAAGTAGTTCTCGAATAAAAAAATCTTGCATTTTGTATGCCTTGTTGAGATCACGATCTATCGAGGATATTCTCACCAACATCCCATCGGGTACACTTCCACTCAATCCATATCGCAATTGTTGTATTTTTTGTTCTATGCCTGGCAACACGGCTCTATTTCCAACGGTTACCCAATAAGTGATTGGTTCATTTCTACTACCTTTCGAAGCTACTAATCGTTTAGTTGGTAAATTTCCAAAATTAGTATTTAATTGATTGGATGATTTTTTCGAAATTTCAAAACCTTGCGAGTAATAACATACTTCAGGTTTATGAATTGCCAAATTGTCACCTTGATCGCCTCCGTAAGCGATAGAAAGCATGATGCGATCACCATGCAAATTAATATAAGTTCTTGTTAGTGTTTGATTATATATTCTATTAAGTTTATTTTGGGTTTCTGGATCGACTTGAAGAGGTGTTATAGATCGGTCGATTTTCCATTCGCTAAATTGCGAAGGAATCATTAATTCGAGATCAATTTTTTCTTGCTGATCAGCAATTTTTTTTGTTGGGGTTAAAGCAAGTGTCAAGGCCGCTGAAGATACCATTAATGCACCTAGAAAAACACTCGTTAACATCGTTTTTTTCACTAACTTCCCCTTCAAAATGACATCAAAAGAAATCGCAAAGATGATAACTGCACTGAGTTCCTGCTATGAACTAGGTTGCAATATTTCTTTATTGCTATTTCTGTTATTTACAAAATATTGTAATAACCCATCCATAATAAGAATGAGTATCAATGCACTAACAAACAAAACTAATCCAGCAAAATCATGTAAGAATCCCTGACCAGCAGAGTCCCCAAAATGATAAGTAATAAGAGTAAGAACAATGACTCGAATAACGTTTGCTGAAAAAGAGATTGGCACGATTAAAATCGCTAAAGCGACATTTCTGAATACAGATGTGTGATGCACAAGATTTAAATAAAACAATCCGAGTGCTTCAAGGGTTAGTAAAGTTTGTAAACCTGCGCAAGCATCTGCTACCAGAAGCTGATATTGACCTACCTGCAGAATAACGCCATTTCTCGCTATAGGATAATCGGAGAAAAATAGGATTTGTTCGGCGACATAGGAAACAGCCATTTTCATCGGCATAGTTAAAACACTAACGACAGAGCCTGGTAGCGGAATCATAAACAGCAAAAAAAATAAAGGAAACCACATCACTTTTAGAGCAGAGAATCCCCGCTTAATTAATAACGTGCCGGAAAGCAATAAAATAAAAGAACCTATCTCAAATAATAATATTTGTTGAGAACGTCCAATGATATAACCTAACAGGCCAAGAAAAAAAACGATCCATCCAAAATTAGAGTTAGATTCCTTATCGCTTATTATCAACATGCTAGACCAGCGACGACCTATTAACCAAAGCGATAATAGTAAAATGATTGGACCGTGTGCCTGATCTTCATTAGCCCACAATCCTGTTGCAAGACTATAGAACGTAGGTATAAATAAAATTAAAAAGCCTACAGCCAACGGCCACCAGTCAAAAACATCTGATTCGGAATCCCAAAATAGAAGTTTAGACATGGTGATCGCCTAAAAATCAATTAATACGGACCCTATTACTTCTGCGCCACTACGTTTAATTTGTTCATTCATTACATTGATATCATTTATTCGAGTATCGTTTTCATGGACGACAACCAGCGTTCCACCAATACGGGAAGTAACTGTTAATGCATCCACTCCACTTGAAAACGCCAAAGTATCATAAAGAATGACATCGAACTGTTTAGCCAATTGAATATTTAATTCGTCAAACGAAGAACGATTCAGGAGTTCCAAAGGATTAGGAGGAAGTGTTCCCGCAGGTAAAACAGACAAATCGATAAAAGAATCTATGCGCGAGATAACTTCAAAGATATTAGCTCGGCCTGCAAGAACATCAGATAATCCTCGCTTATTCTTTAGATTGAAAATTTCATGTTGTTGTGGACAACGCAAATTGGCGTCTACTAACAGCGTTCTTTCTCCAAGCTGCGAAAATACTACCGCTAGGTTGGACGTAAACAAACTGATTCCATCATTAGGGTTACAACCTATTACCGTTAAAGCTTTACGTCCCGTCGAGAACCAACGCAACACCAATTGACTACGGATGGCACGAAAAATTTCTACCTGATTACCAAAAGGTTGATAAGCCACAACCAAGCCAGGAGAGTGACTTCCTTCACCGGGCAAGAGATAGGGATAATCAAATTGCTGTGCTAATACCTGTTGAATATCAGCTTCGGTAACGAACCCCAATTTAAGCGCTGCTTCTCCAAAAAGAAGCCCGCTTTCTTTTTGCAAGTGGAGTATCCGCTCTGCTTCAATAGGTGTAATCTTGCCTGAATCGAGCAAAATATGACCAATGCTGAATTTTTTTATAGGCGTGTCATTCATTTTAACAAAACCACTCCCGTTTATATTGGACGTTTCTGAAGAACCAAAATTATTCATTCGTAGTTCCCTACTTGGAAGTTAAATTACGTGCTTGAAATAAATTCGGCAGAAAATTGAGTTTAAATTTCTTTGGTTTTTCTTTTCCCCACTTTATCACGCCAAAAACCGGTGCCTGGAATGCGCTAACCAAATCTTCTGCTGACCGCACTCGTTGATCCATCATCTCAATAATTAAACCAATACCGAGACCTAGTAAGGTGCCTAAAAACATAGAAACCAAGACATTTAATAAAACTTTAGGGCTATCAGGCTTATCCGGAATCTTCGCGCTATCCAATATAGAAATATTGGATAAATCAGATTTCCCTTCTAGGTCAGTTTGGTTTAAACGTTGCATAGCACTATTGTAAGCTTGCTGCGCACCTTCAACTTCTCGCGTTAATAGCGATAATTCATCTCGCGCGCGATTTAACGACAATACTTTGCTTTTTTGCTCTTCAAGTGAAGTTTTTAATTCTTCTATAAGGTTTTTAGAATTCTTATTGGCAAACTTGAGATGTTGATTTAATTCAGATCTCAATTTGCCTACCTCAGCGCTTGCGCCTTTATAACTAGGATGATTGCGACCATATTTCTGAGCAATTTCAGAAAACTTTGACTCTGCCTGAGACAGTTGTACCTTTAAATTAGTAATAATCGGATCTCTCAAAATAGACGTAGAATCATCTTCACGATTATTTCCTCCTATCAATCCAGATTGAGCATTTACCAATTGCGTAGATAGGTCATTTAAGCGTTTAGTTTCAACATCTAAACGAAGATCGACATCAATAATGCCTTTTTCATCTCGATATTGGGTTAGTTTCTTCTGTGCGATTTCTGCTCTGCTACGAAGTTCATTCAATTGTTCAGTGAAATAGCTGGCCGCCTTTTGAGAAGGCTCTGCTGTTAAACGGACATTTATTTCCTGATATGCTTCCGCAAAGGCATTTGCAACCATTGATGCAAATTGAGCATCGGTACTCGTATAACTGATATGAATTACTGTGCTGTCGCGAGCAATATCAATTTCCAAATTTTTGATTAACGAGTCAGCTAACCAATCTCGAATACCGAGATTACTTTCGCTCTTTTCATAATAAAATTTTGCAATATCGCTATGATCAAGTTTTAATCGATCTACGACCATTAATGCTGTTTTGGAACTCCTGATTACATCCAGTTGTGTCGCCAAATGACTTGCCATCATAGGTGCTGTTAGAGTTACACCTGACACTGGATCGGGTCCTTTGTTAGTTACTAACACTGTGGCAGTCGCTTTGTAGTTATTGGGTAACAGTAAACTTACAATCAAAGTAGTCATGACTGTAACCAACAAAGTGAAAATAATAATCTTCCAGCGAGCTTTTAGAATCAAAAAAAATCGGTAATAATTCATTTTAGGATCTCATTTCCACTGAAATAGTTACAATTCAATTTAGTAGCAATTTTTTTATTTACAATATTGCCATTCATATGTCTAATTTTTAAAAAAGACTCTCTTTGATGTAGATGACATCGTCTGGTTGTATCAAATCATTGGGTTTAACATCCAATATTTCTAGCTTGCCAGTGGAATCGCGACGTTGAATTCTCAATCCGCGTTCAGTTCCTCTTGTATTTAATCCACCGCCAACCGATAGCCCCTGGATGACACTCATATTACGTTCCAACCGATAGGTTCCTGCCCGTTGTACTTCACCATATATATAAAATCGCGGAGCTCTTTCAACATAAATCAAATCATCACTTTTAACAATTAGATTACGTGCCAAATCATTAGATTGAATCATTTCCAGGATATCAACAGTCTGCTTAGTCCATTTGTTCCCTTCCGAACGAATCAATGTAACAACCTCCCCTCCTTCAGGAAGAACTCCTCCCGCCATAGCGAGTATATCTGTTAAATTACGCCTACCTTCAATTGGATAACGCCCCTGATTACGTACATTCCCAAGTACAGATACCATTTGACTTTGGAGTGAGGAAGTCAAGATATTAACTTGTGGATTACGCAAAAGGTCTCGACTTTCAAGTATTTTTACAATTTTTCTTTCCGCAGCAGAAGGTGTTAAGCCTTCAACTAACACTTCACCAATCAGTGGAAAAGTTATATTGCCTGTATCGCTTACTTTTGTTTCAGTTGTTAAATCAGGATGACCAAATACAACAATTTTGATTAAGTCGCCAGGACTCAGCACACCATTTTTACCACTTGCAGCGGCAAACAAACCGTTATTAAATAAACCTAAAAGTAAAAAAAACATCATTAGATGCAATTTAATTCCATTATTAAAACGTAACATGTTTGTAAGCCCCCATTAAAAATGTTTAATATGTATTGTAAATGTTAGTAAAAAATATTATTTCAATAATTAACTTTATTTTAAACCCATCATTCCACGCTCAATTGCTCGGTTAGTTGGCAATGAATCTGACGAATGTAAACTATCATCGTTGTTATCAAAAGCTTTAGATCCCACATCAGGCCGTATTGACAGCATATCAGCGTCGTCATCTTTAACATTTGAGTTTGAAGACTTTGATGATTGATTGCCTAAATACTCTATTTTTGCGGATGAACGCAACCGCTTAACTTCTTCATCTATCGCTTGCTTATATTTTTGGTTAATCAAGATTTTTTCTATTTGAGAAGCAGAAAATTCAAGATTTAACGGACTATCCTTAATCGAATTAATAGACACAAACAAACTATTTCCTTGTTCTTGGGTAACAAAAATATGATTTTTTCCCTTTTCAAGCATCATATTCGCCATTGCAGATGGTAAATCCGCAGTACTACGTAATGAGGGAATACGGTTGTATTTTATATTATGTTTATCCAACCAAGTAGTTATTTCATCAATAAATCCCGTACTATCCAACAGTTTTTGTAATTCATTATTAAAATCATTTGTAGCAATTCGGATTATTGTCAAATCGAATTGCTTACGCTTCTCAAAATATTGTGGATGGCTCTGATAATATTCATCAATTTCTGCCTTAGACGGCTTATCAATTTTGCTAGTGACACCCTTAAGATATGCCTGAGCAATAATTTGAGCATTGGCTCGATCTCTAGCCTGCATGATTTCAGGTGTACGATCAAGCTTAGCGCGTATAGCTTCATCGACAATTAATTGACGCGCAATCAGTGACTCCAATAGTTGCTTACTAGCGCTCTCAAGTTGATCTGCACGAGCACCTGATCTCGCAAGCTCTTCATTGAGCTGAAGCACGGTTATCTCATTTCCATCCACACTGACTAAAGCCTGACCTGATTTGTTTTTTTTATTCTCACTATCACTATTACAAGCCAATAAAAGAGCTACAATGGTCAACGATAATCCAATCAACTTTAATAGTTTAAGCTCTCGCATCAGGAAATCCTTGATATTCGATTTTAGAAAAATTACAAATGGCTAAAAAAAAATAAAATAACTCGTAAAAATTCAGAATTATATAAACTGGTTAATTATAAACTCCCTAGAGAAAAGAATAATCCTAAAAAGATGTTTTTATATACGGTATTTCTTTAAATTAGCTTGAGATTTTTGAAAAATTAAACAAACTTCTAATCTCAGAAATCTTTACACGGTAGTGTCTTGCCAAGAAAAACGATACAGTACCTACGTGTCATTTTTAAAAATCTGTGCACGAGAGCCACTCAAACCAAAGGTTTTTCCTGTTGAAATACAGTTCATTTCAACTCTATAAATTGAAATTTACGAGGCACTTCAATCTCGGTTGAACAGGAGTATCGATGCTCAATACCGTATTGCCTGCAAGCTGTGAGGAAAGCATAATTGCCGATCCCTTTAAATTCGGCGTCACTTTCGGAATAGGCGCAGTCAATCTGATAAGGGAATTGGACGATGACATTGTCCATGAGAAAGCGAGGCATACCGCCCAAAGCAGTGAGTTTGTGGGTATTTGCATCAAACAACATCTCGTGACTTTGTGACGGATAGCCTAAAAGCATGAAAGCACGGACAGGCATAACTTGGCATGCACCTCCAGCACCTTACAAAGTCCTTTGCACGGTTGCAATCAGGACTGATTAGTCCTGGATACTGTAATTGTTTTAGTTTTAGACTAGCAGACACAATCTGTTAGTCTAAAGCCTTTTTGAATGTTGATTGGCAGAAGATCGTATTTTGAAAAGCACCCTCATTACTTCTATGCAGCTGACTGTAGTGTCCGATTGGTAAAACAAAAGTAACTGTGCAAATTTTTTCAGCTTAAACTGCAGCATTTATACCACATCAAAAATTAAAGAAATTAGTTAAACATTCTATCAATCCACTCGAATTTGATTGGTGACAAAAGAAAGAAAAGCTTAGAACCAACGTAATTATCGAAAAAACAAGCAAAGTAATTGGAAGTTTTAATCTATTTTGGTTATATTTTTCTTTAATTATTCTAGCTTCGTCTTCATACGATAGAACAGAATCTGTCTTTAGTTCATTAAACCGAGCGGATGAAAATCCTTGTGATTGATCATCCATATCAGTAGATATTTTTCTTATCGGAGTTTGCAAAGATTCTCGCGATTTTTCAAATTCAACTCCCGTATTACTTTTCGTAGACAACGGTTCTGATTGGCCCGGAATTGCGACATTCATTGTAGATTCGTTTTGTTTATCTCTTTCCTTACTTTTTAAGGAAATAATGTAATGAAAAACATCGGTCCTCAATCCTAATCGCTGAGTCGCTTCATACACATCATGGGCATCGACAGTATTTTTATTTCGTTCATAAGCAGTATTGAAAGATCTATCACATAATGAGTTGATAGTTCTTGGTGTTCCACCTGCATGAAAAGCTATCGACAATGCCTCCCAACCTGTATCGGATATTAAATCTGCGGAGCCGCCAGCTACGTTAATTCGATGCGTAATATATTTTACAACCGCATCTGCATTCATTCTTCCAAGAGTTTCTAATGCCGCTATACGTTGTTTAAATGGCTCCATGCCTGGTCGATTGATTTTCTCCATCAATTCTTCTTGACCTAATAGCAATATCTGAATTAACTTTTTAGAACCTTCTTCCAGGTTATTCAATAAACGAATGCCATTAATGACATCATCTGACATCAAGTGTGACTCATCAATAATAACCAAGCATTTTTTACCGTCTTGATCAACTTTCAATAACGCATTACGTATATCTCGCATTACAAAAGTTTTTTCTGAAGAAGACGGATTCAAATCAAGTTCCTGAGCAAGGAATAAATAAAGATCAATGCTATTTGCAGGTGGCTCTGCCAGCCAAATTAATTGAACATGTTCGGGAAAATCAGCCTTTATCATTTGACTCAGCGTGGTTTTTCCAGACCCAATAGGACCGGTCACGACAACTAATCCTCTTCCACTTTCTAGAGAACCTGAAATTTGCTTACGAATTCGAGCATGATCACCCTGGTTATAAAAAAAATCCGGATCAGGAACGTTTTCGAATGGAAGCTTATTGAGATTAAAATGCTGCGCGTACATATGCATTATTAATTATCCTCTTGTTCTTTCAGCATCAATTTTATTTCGACTCTACGATTTTTTGCTCGCCCTTCTTCTGTATCATTGCTATCAATGGGTTGAGTATCTCCATGACCTATTACAGAAATTTGATCACGATTTATCCCGCGTTCAATCAAATGATTCGCGATGACTCGTGCCCTACGAATAGACAGATCAATATTATTGATACTGCTCTTTCCTGTAGGCACACTATCAGTATGGCCTTCAACACTAATTGAGGCATTTTTAAATAACGACAATTCACTTATTAATTTCTCAAATTTTAAAGCCGCAATGTCACTGATATGATCTTTTCCTGAACGAAATGTTTTTCCACCGAAAACAGCAAGAATTCTATACTGCGGATCAATATTTTTACGTTTTTTGTCTTCAAGATTTATTGTGTTTTCCTGATCAGAGTCTTTTTTCTCTATATGTTGAGCTGAAGTCGGCGCTGGAACTGCGGGTGTTGAAGCGACAATATTTTTTTGAGAAACATCATGATCAGGTAAATTGACTATAGTATCAATCGCCTTAGGCTCTTCTGTTGTTTTATTATTAATTGTTGATTCATTCTCCTGATGAGAGGCTTCCTTCTTTAATGGAAGCTCATTAATAGAAATTCCATCCACTAAAGATTTCTCTAAAGAAGAATTTAATCCTTTATATAGAGCTATCACCGATAGCACAAAAAAAATAACAGATAATCCTATTATTACTGAACGCATAATAAGTAGCCTAATTGTGAAATAACTATAATATTAAAGATATGCTAATAACTAATAACCACAGCGAAAGTTTTTTCATTGAACACAATGGTATTTGCAATGAATGCAAAATGCTCATAAAAAATAGTCTTCTCATTTAGAGAAATGAGAAGACTTATTATGTATTAAACGCCTAGTTCCATATTTACCGAATAAAAGTATTAAAAGAATGCTTTTTAATTCTTTCAACTCAGTTTATCAACGAAAAGAATCTCATCTGTATTATTGGCAATTAGAAAATAAGCAACTCCGCAGCAAGCAAGCGGGGGTGCTTTTCTTAGAAAAACTCAAGCTAATAAGCTAAGTGCGGTTTCTGGTATATCTTACCTTGATTTTGTACATAATTACCAATTATCTGCTCATGCTCATCCCCATGCTTGAAAATAACCATCAACCCAAAACTATCCATACCAAAATCTCTCATTGACTTGGAGATACCGCTTGAAATTTTCAAGTACAATTATGCTCCTAATCATTGGCACAAGTTTCGTCATCCTATATGTAGGCATGTACTAAGAAGTAATTATGAGATGATCCTCCACCAATCTCTTGATAGCATCTTCAATCCAAGTCAAAGCTCATTCAGAGTAGTATCAATCTTTTCTTAAAAATCACTGGACTATATTTTGTAGCAAGTAACAAGCGTTACATCAAATCTGAGACATTGTGGTCCTTATGAATATATTCGTTCGCTCCCCATATTCTATACCGCAATCAACAGGAAATATGACCCGAAGAGATTTAAAAACAATTGTAGTGTCTGGATAATTAACCAAAACTGCAACCGCGCAAAGATCTTATTGATTAAATAGCTTGTTTGTCATGACCACATATGTGCAACCAATTTAGATTAAACCGGATCAACTGACAACCCTTTTTCGAAATATTTTGCCTTACTTAATTGGAATGAAATATTTCTTGTAAGAAATTCTCAATCGATAAAAATGCCCGTTTCTCAGCAATTTCTTTATAGACTGTTCCAAAACTGGGATTATTAGCTTTCGGATTGGTAAACGCATGCATCGTGCCGCCATAAGCGTGAACTTGCCAATCGACGCCGGCTTGAGTCATTTCTGTTTCAAATGATAATACTTGTTCGGGCGGTACCATTGGATCATCATGGCCATGCAAACATAGGATTTTCGCAGTTATTGGCTTATTTGTTATTTTTCCTGGCGAAAGAATGCCATGAATGCTAATAACACCTAGTACATCCGCTCCCGATCGTGCCAGTTCGATAACGCACATGCCTCCAAAACAATACCCCATGGCAGCAACTCGACTGGCATCAACTTGCGGTAATTGTCGTGCTGCTTTCAATGCGGCATCGATTCTGCGCCGTAGCAAACCCCGATCTTGTACAAAAGGGGACATTAAGGCGCCGTTTTTTTCTGCGTCACCATCTTTTCCGAAAACACCTTTGCCGTACATATCCAGAGCAAAACCAACATATCCTAACTTGGCCATTCTTTCAGCACCATTGCACGCAAGCTCTCGACGACCTCCCCAATCGTGGGCAACTAAAACGGCAGGTTTTTTTACATTACTTTCATGGTAAGCCAAATAACCTTCCAATTGAGTTTTATCGTCGTGATAATCGTGTGTTTTTGTGATCATGCGTTTATTTCCATTTTTTTTATCACTGCATATTCTTCCATCCATGATAGGATAACCATATGATAAGAAAGAATATCTTATGATTTTATATCAAAAAAACCCTAAGATACAAAGAATTAAAGCACAAAACTTAACTGAATACGATTATATTTTAAATATTTCTGGTGGCCAAGGGCGGAATCGAACCACCGACACAAGGATTTTCAGTCCTCTGCTCTACCGACTGAGCTACTTGGCCATTTTTGAATGACACTAAAATCTGGGAATGAAAATTTTGTATTTTCATTTTGACATCGTACGCAATATTGCTAACGATGGCGCGCCCGGCAGGATTCGAACCCACGACCCCTTGGTTCGTAGCCAAGTACTCTATCCAACTGAGCTACGGGCGCTATGCACAATCAATTTCCTTGCAGTTTGTTAACTGGCGGAAGGATTATATCAGATTGCAGTCATAACGGGATTCGAAGTTATGCTTTTTACGCTATCTCAAAACACTTCAATCCGTATAAACGTTGAATAACCACATTTGTACATTTTGATGGGACGCGATCTTCGGTTATTTGGTGCTAGTTGTCAATAACAACGCTACTATTGAGTTGTTTTTTTGCTATTTATAAGTCCTCTTCTGGCTCCGGATCTTGTTTTTTGGGCAACGGCTCATTGGTTTTTTGTTGATCGGTAGCAGTTTTTCCGGATATTTTGGGTGTTGCGCATTGAACATCAGCATTTTGCCCGCGATGACGCAGCGCGTGGTCCATTAACACTATCGCCAGCATCGCTTCGACGATCGGTGTGGCACGAATACCAACGCATGGATCATGTCGACCATGAGTTTCAACAATAACAGGATTGCCATTTTTATCGATTGATTTTCTTTCCAGTCGGATGCTGGATGTCGGTTTTATGGCGATATTGGCCGTGATATCTTGACCAGTAGAAATACCGCCCAATATGCCACCTGCATTGTTGCTTAAAAAACCATTCGGTGTGATTTCATCGGAATGCTCAGTGCCTTTTTGCGTGATACTGGCAAATCCAGCGCCAATTTCAACCCCTTTGACGGCATTAATGCTCATCATGGCATAGGCAATTTCTGCATCCAAACGATCATAAACAGGCTCACCCCATCCTACCGGTACTCCTTCAGCCACAACACTGATTTTTGCGCCAACGGATTCACCCGATTTACGTAGCTTATCCATGAAAGTTTCTAACTGTTCAACATAATTATTGTCGGCCACAAAAAAAGGATTGTTATTCACATCCTCCCATCGCTTAAACGGAATTTCGATAGGACCGAGTTGTGATAAATAACCGCGAATGATGATGGCAAATTTTTCCTGCAACCATTTTTTTGCAATGGCGCCAGCCGCCACCCTGACTGCCGTTTCGCGTGCCGATGCTCGACCGCCGCCACGATAATCTCGGATGCCGTATTTTTGCCAATACGTGTAGTCGGCGTGGCCTGGGCGGAATACATCCATGATTTTGCTGTAATCTTGGCTGCGTTGATCTTCGTTACGAATCAATAATCCGATCGAAGTGCCGGTAGTATAGCCTTCAAATACACCGGATAAAATTTCCACTCGATCCGATTCATGACGTTGTGTCACGTGTCGCGATGTGCCAGGTTTGCGGCGATCCAACTCATGCTGGATATCGGCGGTTGATAGAGGCAGTCCAGGCGGACATCCATCTACGATACAACCAATCGCCGGACCATGCGATTCACCAAATGATGTAACACAAAAAAGCTTTCCTAATGTATTGCCAGACATTCCAAGTTCTCTTAAACAGATGGTAGGAAACTATCGTCATTCATTTTTTTAAACAAAGACAGTCATTTTTTATGAAATTGTTTCAGATCAATGTGAAATTTTTTCGTCGTGTTATCTCTATACCAGTAAAATGCGCTTTATGACCTTAGTCTTGCTATGTAATCATCGATTACATAAAAGATTTTTTTATTACTCAGAACAATTAAAACGTATTTTCTTATTTTTTCAATCTATCCCTGTAATCAATAACATCAATTAACATCAGGAGCTCGTATGAATACACCACAAGTCAAAGAATTTCTCATAAAACTGCAAGATGATATCGTAAATGGACTCGAAACAGTAGATGGCAACTCTTTTAAACGCGATCAATGGGATCGGCCAGAAGGAGGCGGTGGAATCAGTCGCGTCATTGAAGAAGGCAATGTGCTGGAACGCGGTGGCGTTAATTTTTCTCATGTCTACGGTGCCGGTTTACCCGCTTCCGCGACTGCGGCGCGGCCAGAATTAGCGGGGCGTTCGTTTCAAGCAATGGGCGTATCGCTGGTATTGCATCCTCGAAATCCGTATGCGCCGACGGTGCATATGAATGTACGTTTTTTTGAAGCGACCAAGGCAGGCGCGGAACCTGTTTGGTGGTTTGGTGGCGGAATGGATTTAACCCCTTATTATGGTTTTGAAGAGGATGCTGTTCATTTTCACCAAACCTGCAAAGATGCCTTACAACCTTTTGGCGACGATTGTTATCCTCGGTTAAAAAAATGGTGCGACGATTATTTTTATTTGAAACATCGAAAAGAACCGCGCGGTATTGGTGGCGTTTTCTTTGATGATTTAAATCAACCGGATTTTGATACGTGTTTTAGCTTAACTCGTAGCGTTGGCGAGCATTTTTTACCCGCATACCGTCCGATACTCGAAAAACGTAAAGATACGCCTTACGGTGAGCGTGAACGCGATTTTCAAGCCTACCGACGTGGTCGGTATGTTGAGTTTAATCTGGTATGGGATCGTGGCACTTTATTTGGGTTGCAAACAGGTGGCCGTACGGAATCGATTTTAATGTCTTTGCCGCCGATCGTTAAATGGCGCTACGATTGGAAACCAGCACCGCATGATGCGGAGAATAAGCTGTATACCGATTTTCTTATTGGCAAGAATTGGGTGTGACCGATAAATTGTCCACTGGAACAGATTCTTGAATAAGCTATCTTTAAACCTACAAATTCTCGTTGGAACCATAACGGGTGTTGGATTAGGCTGGTGGATGTCAAAGCTTGGGCAAGAATCTGCAACAGCGCAACACGCTTTATATATTGCCAAATTGATTGGCACATTGTTCATTGACCTGTTGCGCATGGTATTGGTACCGTTAGTTTTTACTTCGATCACCGTTGGTGTGGCGAATTTGCGCTTACACAAGCAAATGAACCGTGTATGGCAATTCACTTTGCTTTATTTCATTGCTACCATGATGATTGCGGTTCTGCTGGGACTGACGGTTGCGAACTTGGTACAGCCTGGTAGTGAACTACAAGTTGCGATGTTTCAAAATGAAATGCAGAATTTCCAGGCAACTCAAATGTCGCTTCCGGATTTTTTTGCCCAGTTTCTTCATTCATTGTTTCAAAATCCCATTGCGGCACTGGCGCAAGGCAATATACTCGCCGTAGTCATTTTTGCCTTGCTATTGGGTATAGCGTTGGTCGTTGGTGGTGATCGTTATCGCAACGTGCTAAATTTGTTGCAGGAATTTCTCGAACTAATTCTTATGCTGATTGGTTGGATCATGTATTTAGCCCCTGTAGGTATTATGGCACTATTGATGCAACTGATCGCTACCCAAGATTTGAGTCTGCTGTCAACGCTGATGCAGTTTGTTGCAGTGGTGTTAGGTACGACGCTTTTTCACGGGATGGTTGTACTGCCATTGATTCTATATCTTTTTACCGGCATGACGCCTGTCACTTTCTGGATAGGAGCGCGTGAAGCACTAATTACGGCTTTTTCGACCAGCTCGAGCGCTGCAACTTTACCTATTACACTGCGTTGTGCTGAACAGCAACTGCATGTCAAACGCGACGTGGCTGGTTTTGTCATACCCCTTGGCGCTACCATGAATATGGATGGCACTGCGCTTTATGAAGCAGTCGCAGCATTATTTATTGCAAATTTAGTAGGTATCGAATTAGATTTAGTACAACAAATGATCGTATTTGTAACCGCCATGCTGGCAGCAATTGGAGCGCCAGGCATTCCCAGCGCGGGAATGGTAACGATGGTAGTGGTATTACAATCAGTTGGATTGCCAATCGAAGCAATTGCAATTTTACTGCCGATTGATCGCATTTTAGACACCGTTCGCACCATGATCAATGTCGAAGGTGATTTAGTTGGAAGTGTAATCGTGCATCACATCATTGACTCAAAAGAAAATTATGCGAATGACGCATTACTTTCCAAAAAGTGTAAGAATTCATAGCGTTGTTTACAGTATTTTTAGGAGAATACTGTACATGAATCTACAAAAACATACTCGCTTAACTTTATTAGACCGCCGGGAAATCTGATGTTTTTATCAAACCCGGCTCTGGAAGCTAACACAATTTGTTCGTGGCTATAGATGATTTTTCCAGGAAGCTGTATGCCGATATTTTCCCCGAAAAATCCAGCACAGCGCTGCTTGCCTGCTCATCGGCACAATCAACGCCAATACCCTTATCACATCGACTGCATTTACTCCGACAACGGCACTGAATTTAAAGAAACCAGCAATCATGCTTTTGTCACTGCCCGTAGGCAACACGGTACCGGTCAGAAGTTTACTCGCGTCATTCGACCGCAAACTAACGGTAGAGCTGCGCGCGTTATCCACACGCTAATGGACAACTGTGGCAGACACAGTGAAATTTCCTTTAAAGACAGCGCCGATCGGCGTATTCAATTATTCCGTTTCATTAACTTCTACAATGCTGTGAAACCCCATAAAGGTTTGGATAATGCTACGCCTTATGAAATACTCGCTGCTTATTTTAAGTAAGCTCTGTAAACAACTCTGAGGTTTTTACATTGAAAGAAGAATTTTGCGTTATTTGCAAAGTTCTCAATTTGTGAATCAAAACAAGTCTGATATGATGAAAAAGCCAAACAGACCAATTAGCCTAAAATATAAAGGGATACCATTAGTAATTCCATACTAAATGTCACTCGTGACATATTATATTGAGCCATTTCAGTTGTCTAATTGGCTTTAAGTTCTACAAGGATCACACCTTTGACCTACTCTGAACTTGTGACATTGATAAAAGATTTAATTCTGAGTGGCGCAGCCACTGTAGGTGCAGTTGTAGCGATTAAAGGACTTAGTACATGGAAGCGACAACTGAGAGGTCAATCGGAATACGAACTATCGAGGCGGATTCTGGTTACCTTGTTTAAATATCGCGACGTCATAGCTGGAGTACGTCATCCTATGTGGGCTTACGAAATGCCCAGCCCGCCCGAGGATGAATCAAAAAACACATCGCGTGAGTATGTCAGTTTTTATGGCATATCAAAAGCTTATCAAGCGAGACTCGAAAAAGTTCAGGCCGAACGTAAAAATCTTTATGCCGATCTACTAGAGAGTGAAGCAATATGGGGAGATGAACTGAAAAATCTCTTTCAAACGCTATTCGATCTAGAACATGAGCTTTCTATCAGAGTCCTAAATAACATTAAATTAATGAATCCCGATACGAAGGAAGCTTCTAAAGAAGCAATCAGAAATTTCGACAAAAAGCGTAGAGATATTATGTATGACGATCTCAGCGAAGAAGGTGATGATTACAGGAAAGATTTTCAACGCGGTGTTGAAAAAATTGAGAAATATCTCAAGCCAAAGCTGCATTACTAGTCAATTAAGCAGAACATTTCATTTTATCAAATCTGTGCGAAAAACCGTACAAGCCAGTAAAATCAAACATTAATTGCTACAAGGAAGTCAGTGTCGTTCAGGATGATTTATAAAGAAATTTTCAGTGCTGTCGCCATAATGCTCACTTTGGTAGCGTTCTATCCATATCTTCGCGGCATTATTCAGGACACAACAAAGCCTCATGTGTTTTCATGGATTATATGGGGAAGCACAACATTCGTTGTTTTTCTAGTGCAGATTCAGTCTGGCGGTGGTGTTGGTGCATGGCCTATCGGTGTGTCTGGCACTCTCACCGCATTTATCGCTGCGCTGGCATATGTAAAACGAGCAGGTATCACCATAACTCACACAGACTGGCTGTTCTTTATTGCCGCCATGTCGTCTCTGCCTTTGTGGTACTTAACCTCCGATCCCACTTGGGCGGTGATTGTGCTAACCATTGTCGATCTTCTGGGATTTGGACCAACGGTTAGAAAAGGATACGTGGCGCCACATACAGAATCACTGGCATTCTTTGGTCTGTTTGCAGCGCGAAACAGCATGGTGGTTATAGCACTAGAAAGTTACTCAATAGCCACCACTCTATTTCCAGCCACCATTGCCGCAGCCTGTGTTCTTCTTATGCTACTTATCATGTACAGAAAACGTAAAGTGTCGACTGAAGGATAGACCTATATGTAAAGGATAGGTAGTGCAAGGAGGAAATGTTAGAAAATCTAGCAATTTCAACTTTTTTCGGTACTTATGAGAATACTGTAAACAATGCTAGGAATACTTCCACAAACCCAGATTTAATATTCAATTTAACGTATGTCAAGTCTCAATAAACCTGGTTGCAATCACCGTTTTGTTCTGTTAGCGTTAAGCCAATATTGAGATAAATAACGCAGCTACCCGTTCGCACTTGGCATCCATGAAGGATTGATATATGTTCAACTTAGGTTCCATGTTCAACTTGGGTTCGTCCAATCCGGTCATCGGAAAAGCGCATGTATTAATCGATTGCAACAAAGAAGAACTATTCCAATTCATCGGTGACCGGTTGTTTGAGAACTATCCCAAGTGGTCTCCTGAAGTCAAAGAACTCGAAAAAATTTCATCTGGTTCGGTCAAGCAAGGGACAGAAGGGCGCCAGGTTCGCATTGATCACGGTCGCCGTTCAGAATCTAAATTTATTATCTGCGCTTATGAACCAGGGGTTCGTATGGTACTCATTGGAAACGGCGATCCATTCCGGTGTATGTACGAGTTACAGGAAATCAATGCAGGAAAAACGATCAAGCTGACTTTTACCTTCGAATTACTAGAGATTCTTGCAATAATGCGTCCTTTCGAAGCATTGATTCATAGTGCCATCAAAGAAGGCGCCGAAAGAACTGTACAAAATATCAAGCGTCTGGTGGAACAAGAGCAAGCGACTAAAACACCTTCGGTTGTATAGTATTTGAGCAAGCGAGTCCTTATGCACAATTGCGTCTATACACATGTTTCCATACATTATTAAATCAAAGGAAGACTCATGGCATCAGAAGCTTTATTCATAGTTCAAAAAACGCCACCGGTTGATGATCGTCCATTGTGGGATGTCGTGATCGGCTTATATGGCAATCAGGCATTATTGCTCGCGCATCATCTGAATGTTTTTGAATTGTTAGCGGATGGTCCGCGTTCGTCATCAGATATTTGCGAGGCACTCAAAATTAGAGAGCGCCCCGCTGATGCCATATTAACCACAGCAACGTCGCTTGGTTTTCTGTCGCTCAAAGATGGCTTTTATGCTTTGACGCTTATTTCAGAAACTTATCTATTAGCAAAAAGTCCGCATTATTTCGGTCATTTCTGGGATCTCATCATTGAAAATGATCAATTTCATTCATTCGCCAGTTTGAAAAAAGCTATTTTGATGGATTCCCCTCAATCCTATGGAAAAAGCAACATTTATCACACTCATTTAGAACAAGCTGAAGTCCTGAAAAAATTTACCACCGGGATGCACAGTATCAGTATCACGGGGGCTTTTGTCTGGCCAGATGCCATCGATTTATCAAGCCATCGCGTGATGATCGATATTGCAGGCACATCACCGGCCGAAGCGATCGGTGCGGCGCTTAAGTTACCAAACTTAAAGGTTTTTTTTCTGGATTTTCCGCAAGTTTGCGAGCTCGCGCAGCCTTATATCGACCAGTATGGATTAACAGATCGCATTGAAACTGTTGGAATGAATATTTGGTGCGATCGATGGCCCACAGGAGATTTACATTTTTTTTCGAATATTTTTCACGAATGGCCCATGGAAAAATGTCATTTCCTCACCGCAAAAAGCTTCAACAGCTTAGAATCGGGCGGCCGGATCGTCATTCATGAAGTACTGTATAACGATGAAAAAACGGGACCTTTTTTTCCTGCTGCCTACAGCATGATGATGATGGCATGGACAGAGGGGCGTCAATATTCAGGCAAGGAACTAGCAACGATGCTCAAGGAAATCGGTTTTGAAGACATTGAAGTGCATAAAGTCTTTGGATACTACAGCATCGTTACTGGGCGTAAACCTTAATTAATTACTGCATTTTCTTGATCGAGCAATGCCGCGATCAATTGGTTCTCAACGACTTGATAGTGTGGATTATTATTACGTGCAATGCTGGGGACAACCCACATCGGATTCTGACGCAACATACTGATAAGTTTCGACCAGCTATCAGGTAATTTCTCGTTATCCATCTTATCGACGCGTACTTTGGTATGTGCCGCATGACCACGCTGCATTAATTTCTGTAACAAATATTTTTGTCGCAAATACAAGACTTGCAACGTGGCATCATCGGCGCATTGAAACTTATTTCCTGATATCGTGGCTTTAATTTCGTCGCCATAACGTTTAAAAGTGGACCAGCCCGCGCCGGCAATCGCTCCGAGCGCAGTAGCCGCGCCTAAACTCAAGCCACCTACCATCAAATCAATCCCCGCTCCGGCGGCCGCGCCCTTGGCAGCCGCGCTGCCAACATCCAAACCATAAGCTTTAAGAATCCCAGGCGCAAAAATATCCAACTCCCAATGACCGTTTGTCACGGGAATTTTCTGAATTTCGACATCTTTTTCAGAAAAACTAAAAATACTCAATAAATCATGCAAGCATTGTTGTTCTACTTTTCGAACAAAATCATGTAAGCGTTCTTCGGGTGAAGCATCGGGTAAAAGCTTGCTCGATTCCGTTGTGATCTCACGATGGCAAGCAACACTGACGATCAATTCCACCACGCGCTTCGCTCCCGAATGACAGAGCTGTTTCCATAATTTAGCGCGGTAATCGATTAATTTTTGCAAAGCCACATAATGCGTATCAACCAGCGTTTGAATTTTCTGGTACAAACGCTTTTCGGCTTCAAAGGAATAAGCAACCGTATCAAATTCAAGTGTCGTGTGAATATTGTAGACCGCCAGATGTTCACGCCATTTAGCCAATGCTTGCGGGTTTTCCGCGGTAAAGTTAAAAATAGTAATGATCGGACGTGCAACCAGTGTCAACACATTCAATTCCAACCGGTATTTCTCAAGAAACGGTTCGCGCACGTCAATGATGTATAGCAGCACATCGCTGCGCAATACTTGCCGAATCACTTTGGCTTCCTGCTCTAAAGGATCGTCAATCGCGATGTGTTCCACGAAATTTTTGAGGATTTGCACGGGTGACATCGATTTCGATTTGGCCTGCAGATTTCGGATATGCGCGTACAACGCTCTAGAATCTTCCAAACCAGGCGTGTCATACAAATTCAAGATAGGCTGATTATCGACAGCAAGTGTTGCTTGTTCGACGTGTCTTGTCGTACCGGCTGCGTCTTCGATAATACCGAATTGCGTGCTACGCAACAGGGTGCGAATCAAAGACGTTTTGCCAGTATTGGTATGCCCCACGACCGAGACATTCAACAACGGCAGTGTTTCTTGAAGTTCACTCGCAGACATGATGTTATCGACTCACCACGTGATCCGCTGGAATACCGCACGCTTCAGCCAGACGAAACCAGGCCAATTCGCGCGTATTAGCAACCATTGCTGAGGCATCTTGTTGCAACAAAATCATCCAAGGCTTTTGCGCGGAATGGGTAACCAATTCTTTGACCAAACGCTGTACGCCACGATCCGGCAGGCGGTGTGCCGCAACACCTAAAAGCAATGGATCTTTGAGCTTTTTTATCAGTGAAATCGCTTGATCTTGCGAATCTTGATCAACGATATTGATGCGACACGTAATACTTTCAGGCCAATGTACAGAACCATCCAATTCAATCCCCAAAGCCGTAGCATTGAGTGGTATAGAGGATTTGCCAGCCACTCGTGCATTACTCACTGACTGAATAGGCGTTTTATCCGCATGGGGATCGGCGTCAATTACAGCCGTTTTTATTGACGCCCCCATCAGTTGCTGACGCAACGTAATGTAATAAGGCAAATAAAGATCTAACTGATAGCGACTTTCATGCCAACGCTGCATGAGCAAGGATACGCTCAGCACAATGATACGAGGAATGATGCCAAACAACACCAATGTGCCGATTAGAAACGTGGCCCAAGCCGTTCTCGTTTCAGAATTTTGGCCTTTGACACCGATGCGACTTGCAGCTATTTGTTCGTCCTGCGGCACCGTTAATCCAACAGCTTCGAGTGGAGTACCCAAAATTTTGGTTATTTGCGGCAGACTACCATCGGGCAGCAATGTCGTACCCCATGTGAAATTGTATTGCTTGGCCAGCATCAGCAAGATCAATAGTACCAAACCAGAGGCCAAATAGACCAACCAGAATTTATGTGTCAGCGCACTGATGCGCCATTTCCCGATTTTTCCTGACAAACAGCTTTCCCACCACGCACGCGATGCAACGGATGTCATCGTCTGTTCTTTGTGTTGACGAAAAGGTAACCAACTGACCAGTTGCGCGACGATGCCGCTGCTGAGACCTTGAATGTTCATCAGCACACCCACCGACCACAACAGCAAAGAAATGAAATTAAAACCGAGTAAAACAGCCAGCAACCAATAGATATTCAAGGTAGCGGATTCACTTACCGCCTGGCCGGCAGCCACTCCCCCCAAAATCAAAGCCAGCAGCAAGCAAATTCTCTGTGCGTACACAAAATGTTGCTGGGGTTGCTGTAACGCATCTTGCAAATGATTATCGCGAACAAGTAGATTGGCTCGATCATTCAAGCGTTTTAAAAAATGGGCATAATTAAACTCGCCAGCAGGAGATGCGGGCATATCCTTAATGCTGGCAAACGATAAACGCTCTTTTTGCGTTATTTCGATATGACGTAACTGCTCAATGCGCACCACGTCTGTAAAACTAAGCCGTTTTATCGACATTGCGCCATCCATTCCATAAAGATATACATCGAGAGTTTGTTGAAGCGATGAATACAGATCACAAGTATTAAAAACTTTGTTAGGCTTTCAGCGTATCAATTACGCCAAAACCAGTTAAAATCCGTCGTTAGGTTATTCAAATAATGGCAGGAACATCTATGAAGCCCGTTGCAATTTTTAGACATTTACCCATCGAGGGCCCCGGCTATTTTGCCACATTTCTCGACAATAATCATATCCCTTGGCGTTTGATTAAAGTTGATGCAGGTGAAAGCCTGCCAAAAGATGTACGAGAATTCAGTGGGTTAGTTTTTATGGGTGGCCCCATGAGTGTAAACGACGATTTACCTTGGATCGATTCATCGCTTGCATTGATTCGGCGAGCCGTCGATATCGACTTGCCCGTTTTAGGCCATTGTTTAGGCGGACAATTGATGTCCAAAGCATTGGGTGGAACGATTAGTGCCAATCCCGTGAAAGAAATGGGCTGGGGTGAAGTAACTGTTCCTGATAGTGCGATTGCCAAAGCGTGGTTTGGTGATCTGACGCATTTTGAATCATTTCATTGGCACGGTGAAACGTATAGTCTCCCGCAAGGGGCAACCTGTATTCTATCCAGTCCCTATTGCGAAAATCAGGCATTTGCCATGAATATGCATCTTGGCATGCAATGTCATGTCGAAATGACCGAACGCATGGTACGGGATTGGTGCAGCGTCGCTGCAGAAGAATTGCTAGCGTTATTGGATTCGGATCAGCCAGCGGTGCAATCGATCAATGAAATTGAAAAAAATCTGCCGCAACGGGTTGAGAACCTCAACAAAGTTGCTGAAACGTTGTATTTAAAATGGATCGGTTATTTAAAATAGAAAAGCCTATTGCTGATATCCATGGTGGATTATCGGAGTTAAAAATATTTCTTTGCTGTTTTCGCATAGCTTGATTTCATACCTTTCGCTTCTACGGCCCTATTCATGCTCACAATTCAGTCTTTATCGTATCTACAAAACGGCAATTCATTGCTGGAAAATTGCGATTTACAGGTTTTCGCGAACCAGCGCGTAGGTTTAGTTGGCAAAAACGGTTGCGGCAAATCCACGCTTTTTCAATTGATCCGTGGCGTGAAGCAACCGGACAGCGGTGAAATTATGCTGCAAGCCGGGAAAACTATTGCTTTCGTCGAGCAAGAGATTATTAACTCCGACTTGCCTGCACTCGAATTTGTGCTGGATGGCGATATAGAGTTACGCCGGTTGGAAAAGACGTTACAACAATCGCAACACGATCATAGCTGGTTCGAAGCACAACACCGTTTTGAAGCGATCGGTGGTTATACCGCACCTGCCCGAGCAGCACAGTTATTGAATGGATTGGGGTTTGCTAATGATGTGCTGCAAAGACTTGTTCATCAATTTTCTGGTGGATGGCGAATGCGTTTGAATCTCGCTCGCGCTTTAATGCATCGCGCAGATTTGATGTTATTAGATGAACCGACCAATCACCTCGACTTGGAAGCGATCATTTGGTTAGAAAATTATCTATCGAGTTACCCAGGCAGCATCATTGTAGTATCGCATGACCGAGAATTTTTGAACGCATGTGTGAATCGCATTGCGCATATCAACAATCGAAAAATCGATACCTATCCCGGTAATTACGATGATTTCGAGCAAGCACGCGCAGAACGTTTAACGCAACAATCACAAGCATACGAACAACAGCAAAAGCAGATCGCGCACATGGAAGATTTTGTGCGGCGATTCCGTGCTAAAGCCACTAAAGCAAAGCAAGCACAGAGCCGAATCAAAGCATTGGAACGATTGACAAGATTGGCTCCATTGCATATTGAAGATGGTCATTTTGAACTGCGTATCGAGGCGCCCGAGCGAAGTCCTGATACGTTGATGAAAATTAAAGACGTTAGCTTTGGTTATGATGACCGTATGTTATTTAAGCAGGTTCAACTGATTCTACAAGCAGGAAGTCGAATTGCGCTGTTAGGACCCAATGGATCAGGAAAATCAACTTTTATCAAACTCCTGGTCGGTGAAATTCAACCGTCTCAAGGTATCATCGAAAGTGCTGCGAATATTAATATCGGTTATTTTGCCCAACACCAACTTGAACATCTGAATAATCAAGCCACGCCGTTACAGCATTTACAAAAACTGGCACCGACACACACCGAACTCAATCTGAGAACTTTTCTAGGAAGATTCGGCTTAGGCGGTGAACAGGAAAATCGCCTCGTTGCTACTTTCTCAGGCGGAGAAAAAAGCCGTTTAGCGCTTGCTTTGCTAGCCTGGCAAAAACCTCATTTATTGCTATTGGATGAGCCGACTAATCATCTTGATTTGGATATGCGCGATGCGTTGACACTGGCATTGGAACAATACACTGGCGCAGTATTGCTGGTATCGCACGATCGAAGCCTTATCCGCGCGGTTGCCGACGAGCTGTGGTTAATCGCTGACGGAAAAGTGCAATTATTTGATGGTAACTTAGACGATTACAAAAACTGGGTAGATGCTTATCGAAATAAACAAAATGAGCAATCTTCCCCTCATAAAAATGAAACGACACAAACTCGACCCTTTAACAAATCTAACAAAAAAGCCTTGTTACAAAAACAGTCCAAATTAGAAACCACTTTAGAAAATGCGCAAAAAGAGCTGGCTCAAGTTAACCTGCGATTATCGGACCCCACTATTTATTTGAATGATTCACGTGCTGAAATAGAAAAATTAAGTGAAATTCGCACTATGCTAGAACAAAAAGTCACCGAATTAGAAGAAAGCTGGTTCGCTTTGGAAGCTGAAATGGAAAAATAATAAAATATCTTTTACAATTCAAATAACCCAAGAAGCTCTTGTTACAACGATTTTATTCTTGGCGTATCACTAGTTTCACATGAATCGAAATCCATAACCACACTTATTCCAATGATTTTTATCAACATTTAATTAACATTTATCATGCTATTTTGTAATCCACATTGATAAAATGTGCGCAAGGTTTTTTATTTTCTTTCTTAAGGTACAAGGAAAACATCATGTTAATCAAAACGATTTTAACGTTTGCTCTTAGTTTAAGCGTCCTTTCATGTTACGCCGATTCAGGTCAAAGTGAGTCAAAACCTTTAATCGATACTCAGAAAAAAATTCAATCTTCAGCCCAAGGTAATTCACAATCATCTCAGCCTAATGCATTCCCTAATGCTAACGCTGTTGAATCCGAGCAAGATAAAAATGCAAAAGAAAAACCATCGATGGTTGATTATTGTAGAAAGCATCCCTGTTAACTCGGGAACCATTTCTACTACTTTTATTATTCAAAACTGAGGGTTACTTATGAAGATGAAATTTTTTCAAGTAGTTGCAATGACCATCGCTGTTAACTGTGCAAACTTTGCTTTCGCAGCACCTCATTGGAGTCATGATGAACAAGCCACTTGGTGGGAGATTGAAGATACGAGTAAAGATTTACCGATGAAGTATCCTTTTGCAACCTGTGGCGTAGGCCAACATCAATCTCCTATTGATTTAGCCACTGCGAAATTCGACAACACCAGGAAGCTAAACAAATTACAAGCTTCATATCCTATCGATTCAGCGCCTATTTTTTTCAATAGCGGACATGGCATACAAGTCAATACTTCAAATAATTACAAAGGTGAAATAAAGATTGGCGAAGAATCTTATCCGTTAATTCAATTTCATTTTCACGAACCCAGCGAACATGTCATCAACGGCAAGCCTTTTGCTGCGGAATTGCATTATGTGCATATCGGCAATGATGGAAGGATTATCGTAGTAGGTGCTGCGATCGATATTGGCGCGGAAAATCCTACCTTCCAAACAGTGTTGGATAATGTACCTCATGAAGCATCTGGTCAAAAAACGGATGCCAATATCACCATTAATCCTGCGTCATTGCTTCCCGCTTCATTGGATCCCAATGATTTGGATTTTTATTCACTGGCTGGTTCTCTGACTACCCCGCCCTGCAGTGAAGGCGTGCAATGGTATCTTTTATCTCAAGTGATAACGATATCGGCTGCTCAACTCGAGCAACTGAAAAGTTTCTATAGTGATAACGCGCGATCACCACAAAATATCAATGGACGCACTTTGTCATCCACGAAATAAATTATGTAATCGCTAGACAAATCAATAAAGGTATCGACGATGCCTTTATTGATTTTGGTAAATCCATCAAGCGTTAAACAGAGCAAATCTACAGCGATTTAACGCCCGCTGATTTCCTTTCCATCAAACCCCTTCAAACCGAATGCGACAATTTGTCACATTCTCAAAAAATTTTTTTTGTGAATAATAGACGATGAATTTTTTGCTGCATCGTTTTGCACAACAGCATGTATTAATCACAGCATTTTGTTAATACCGAATGAAGCAGTTTTTAAATTCCTAAGCTTTGAACCCTTATTAGGTAAAGCGTTATGCGTATCAAAAAAGATCGCAAATAACTAATAGATGAAAATGTTGAAATAGTCTTCACATATTTTCAATGATTTTTAATAACGGCATCTCCAAAAGAATGGATGTAATGAATTCTCTAACGAAAACTTTGTTGATGTACGTATTGATTTCAGGTTGCTCTTCACAGGCCTCATTAAATCTATCCCCTCAGCAAAGCTCTGGGGATAACCCAATGAATGCTGCGTTAAAAACGATCTATTCAACATCGACGTTTAATTTATACGAAATCGCTTCTTTTGATATTTACGTAGAAGAACAAAATATTCACTTATTGGTTAGCGGTAAAGCCAATGCCAACGATAAAAAGAACGTTATTAATTATGCGTATAGCCGAGATGGCGGACATCATTGGCACAACAAAAACTCGCTGATTAGTCATTTACCCGAAGCAATGGCTAAACGCGGTAATGATATTCAATTGGCTGCAAACGGAGACTATTTGGTAGCAATGTGGCAAACCAGAGGTGAATTTCCTTCGATGGGCCCGATAGTGAGTGCCTATTCCACAGATCGTGGCATCACTTGGCATCAAGGCACCAATCCCGCACAAGCAAACGACAGAGCGCAAGCGCATATCGATTTAATTGCAGATGAACAGGGTAAATTTCACGCAGTCTGGCTTGAAGATCCGCAAGAAAATGGTTATCAAAGCTTACGCTATGCTCGATCCATCGATCACGGTAAACATTGGAGCAAACCAATCACATTGGATGGCTCAACATGTTCGTGTTGCTGGAATACGCTTACATTATCGCCAAATAATCGCGTGAATGTACTTTATCGTGACATGACGCCGCGCGACATGTCTTTGATGCAATCGATAGATGCCGGATTGACCTGGAAAAAAGTAAGTACCGTGGGTGATTTTCAATGGAAGTTTGAAGGTTGTCCGCACATTGGTGGTGGATTGACATCCGTCGGTATGGATAAAAATTTTCAATTGCACAGTGTAGTTTGGACAGGCGCAGAAGAAAGATCTGGTTTGTATTATTTGGCATCAAAGAATGGCGGTCAAAGTTGGTCTCCGCCGCGGAAATTGGGTGACATGGCGACCAATGGCGACGTGGCGGCTTATATCAGTAAGGATACTCATCATGTCAGCACAATTTGGAACGAAATTGAAGATGACGGCATGTCCATTTTACTTTCTCAATCAACCGATGAAGGAGTTACATGGTCGGCACCCAAACGTTTGTCCGAAGCGAGCAATTCACCAACGCAGCCCAAAATAATCGCAACACAACATGGTTTTTTAGCCATTTGGACTGAAAACAATTCATCAGGTAAGAGCGTTCTGGCTTGGTATGCCTTCAAATAAACCCGACATGAATTCTGATTTTTTTGTTTTATTGTTTTATGAATTTCAACAAATAATGGAATGCGAGCATTGCTCTATATGCATTCAATTTAGGGAGAAAATCTATGATTCTCAGAGTTAGCAATTTTTTAATTACTGCAGTAAGTCACTTAATCGTACTGACTTTTCTAATTTGGCCAACATCTATTTTAGCGCATGCTGTTGTGGTGAAATCTTCGCCGGAAAAGGATAGTTCCATCAGCCAATCTCCGAAGCAAGTTGATATCTGGTTCAACGAAAGAGTCATGAGCAAACATAAATCGCTCGCAGTGACCGACAGTACTGGAAAACGTGTTGACAATAAAGACATTAAACAAGAGATGCTTGATCAATCTCATATTTTTACTACCCTTCCTGAACTGCCTCCAGATACCTACACAGTACGCTATCGAGTCATCTCTGCAGATACGCACGTAGTATCAGGAAAATTTAGTTTCACGATTCAAAAACCTTAACAATCGCGTAATACCAATAAATCTTTCACAGGGGTATGGCATCATGAAATCATTTTCGAAAAACCAGCTCGTTACGTTGATATTCTTCTCAACATTCTTAGTTCTTTCTTGCAGCAAAAAAGATATCACCGCCCCAGTACAGTTTGATTACACCGAAACCGTTGGCTGTTTGGTGACTAATGATTTTTATGCGGTGTATTTTAGTGCCTATATCAAGCCGGAAGGGAATTTAGAGAACATCAAAGGGAAAGACAGAAACAAACTGTTACGTTCTTATTGCAAAGAAATTCCTCGTTCCGGCTCACTATATTTTACCGCTGATTTAGCCGATGAAGACGCTCGAGAGATGCCTATTGCCGTTCGCTTGGTGAAACAGGAATTGATAGGTGAGGATGACACAAAAGCCGAGAATTTCAGGGATATCAGCACCATTTTTGAGATACCAGCAAAACTTTACCCACAAGGCATGGTTGAGACTCGCATTGATTTAAATAGTGAAGGTCGTTACGCGCTTTACCTGATGATCGGCGAAGAAGATACGCTTACAAACGAAAACATATTGAAAATTCCCATGAATATCGGGGTCGATCCAGACGCAGTATCTGCTTGGCGGCATGCTTTTTCAGCGCTAGGTATTTTTTTAGGCATTGTGATTCCTGTTGGAATCGGTTTGATTATTCTTTCACCGATTCTTTCTCTTCAGCAATGGGCAAAGTATTTAAGGAGAATCTTTCTGTTATCTCGTTATAAACATGAAACCAATCATGTTGAATAATCTGAATAACGCGATTCAATAAATTATTTCCCATTGATCAATGCAGACGCTGCGACATTTTGTCACATTCACAAACAATAAATCTTGCGGATAATCATGCTTATTCAGAAGAATCGATGGGAGATAAAATGAAAAATGTATTAGCAATGCTTATATTCATAGCATTTTTTTCGATTTTTGACGAAACACGTGCAGAAAGTAAAGAGTTAAAACACTTCACATCAGGTAGCTATAAAGAATTATTGCATCAATACGCTGACAAACCGTTTATTTTGACGGTTTGGTCGACGGAATGCGCTTCTTGCATTAAAAAAATGCCTTTATTAAGTGAATTGCGCAAGGAAATGCCAGAGATCAATCTGATTATGATTGCCACCGATAATGTTGCGAATTCTGAGCAAGTTAAGTCGATCTTGACCGCGAACAATCTTGACCAAATCGACAATTGGATTTTTGCAGAAGGGAATAGCACTAAATTACGCCGAGAAATCGATGCAAAATGGTTTGGCGAAGTTCCTCGTACATACTTCATCGATAAAAATCATGAACGCATCGCTATCAGTGGCGCATTACCACGAGAATATTATGAAACCGTTATCAAAACTATTTCTAAATAGTCGTTCCTAAAAAACTGCATCAATCGCTATTTTTGAAACGTCAGCACCCGAAGGTAAGGGATTAATAAAAACAAGATCAAGCGATTTGATATTTTTCCCTCAAGGAATTTGCGAAACTCGCAATTTTCGCCACAGAAAGAAGAACCAAACAATGGCTACTAGCCATTGTTTCAGATTCCATGCGGCAGCGGTTATCAGTAGATTGATGTGGTCACCGAGCAAGCCTTTCAAGTAATTTCGCGCCATACGGTAATCCGATTTCAGGTAGCCTATAATTGATTCAATCGCCGCGCACCTTCTGCATTGCTTGCGCCTCTTGTCTTTTTGGTACCGAGTATCGTGCTGGAGTGTTTTGTCGGGCAAAATGATCTGAGTTCCATTGATCTCTCGCCGAAGAACACCGATAGCTAGCCAGTTTTATGAGCGACCGATGCGTACAAGCTCTCTATCTACGGAATTGTCGAACGGATCTCCGCCAAAATGGTAGGCCCCGCCATAATCAACGCCACCACAATCACCCCCCATACTGTCCACATCACATCGGCCTCGTGCTGCTGCAGCCACTGGACCAGCCCATGATTGCTGTTGCCAATGCGCACTTGCGCCCAGACAAAGATTTTGATGACAATCGGCACCACCGCAACCACCATGGTCAAGAACAATGTCCAAAACACGGCCAGGACGGTCCATTGAATCCGGCGTCGCACCTCCTCCGTCGCCGCTTGTAACCAGGAGTCGGCCAAGGGTCCGAGAAGCGCTAGACCCACCGAGGTCGCCAGCGCCAATACAAAGATCGTGACCCACATTGTCAATGTTCCCATGAGTGGCAGGCCCTCTACCGTTCGAGCGAATCGAGATCGAACAGATCGGCCTGTGGCCACGAAAGACTCTGCCTGCACTGCACGCAACGGAGTCCGAACTCAATCGGATAATGGGTATCGTGATTTGCCCAGAATTCAATCGGTGGCACAAGTGATATGGCGGCGGCGAGCGAATCAGGATGAGGTCCTCGATCGAGCACAATCTCAAGATCCAGTTGGCTCCATGCTCCGACGCTCAACCCGGTGATACGGCTATGGTGCGGCACTAGTCGGGTGAAAATCGGACGAAGATGAAGACAAACGGAAATGTCGCCGATTCTCTCATTTCCCTGTTCTCCCATCGCTCCTCCGTGATCTACATCGCTGCCATAGCTGCTGTTAATCTGCACACGCAATAAGTACGGCATTCCCCTCCAGTCCATCGCTAGGGCGACGGTTACCGGTCGGAAGGAAAGAGCGCATCCGGCAATTGATGCTGCCGTCGCAAATCCTGAACGGTGCCTTGAAAACGCCGGTACGGGCGTTCAGACTCAGTCGGCAAAGTCCAATAGTCTCGAACGACCCAAGATCCTGTCCCCTCGTGCTGTAGCAAGGCAACCACGGAGAGATCCGTTTCCTGCCACTCGCGCTCCACCCGTATGATTTCGTTGCAGCGGAGATAGGCCCATCCCCCGGCGACTTTGAGGTGATTCACCTTGAACTTGCTCTCAAACTCCTGCGACGTTGGCACCATGCGCCGCACCGCATCGAGAATCCCCCCGACGGTCTGAGCTGCCTGGTGCTGGCGTGACGATGACGGGCGCCGTTCGTGATACGTCCGACGATCCAACCGGCCCGGCCCAAGCAATCGAAACCAGTAGCCCCCGGACCACTGCCCCGAAATAAACCACTTTTCCCATAAGTTTTGAATGTATTGAAAGCCGGCTCAATTGTCAAACGCGGTGATCATTGATCAAGAAATGACTGTATTTCGATTCAGTTGTCACAAGAAGGAAGTCAAAGATTTTGCGCGTGTTGGCGCTTCAAGCAAAAGACTCCTAGGAGTAAAGGTCAGCCTAGTGATGAAAAGGATTAAAAGGAAAGAGCACGAGATCAGGTTAACTCAAAAGGATTAAAGACTTATTCAGGTGTTTTAGGCGAACCCAACTGATGCGTCAACAGCTAGGTGCATAGGCTTACTGGGTGCACCCGTTAATGCCGGTAATGAATTGAAAACGCTTTGTCAAATTCATATCACGGTATCGCTGTCGAAAGTTTCCGCAATGGATCGCTGGCATTAAGCCGATTTAAAAGATCGATTCCAACAAATTTAATGGATGAATCGTGCTACTGGCGTGAGCATTTTTATCACCATTTCGGCCACAAATAAGCCGAAATTTTAATGTTCCTGTTTGCTAGAATCATATATACAAGACCTCTGCATAACTGTTTTTTTGAGCTTTTCTGTTCATTTCCATCATAACTAAATCAAATGCTTACAGAACTCACACATTCGATAAAGCCAGCTATGCAGAGGTCTCCATACCAAAGTATTTTTGCTTGATATCAGTCGGTTGGGTGATTTCAGAGACGACTAAATTGGTAAAAAATTAGCCCGTGAGCTCCAACTAATCACTTCCCTTTATATCACCACAAAGTCCGCATTGGTAATGTTTAAACCAATACCAATCGTTGCAATTTGTACTGTAGCGCCCGTTCCATTACCATTGGAGTCATAATATAACGCACCGGTTGTATTATTATAGATAATGTAGTCATCTGCATCCATTGCTTGGGCGCCTATCTTGAATCGACTGGCCGCCAAAGTTCCAGTCGTCGTTAACTTGGTAAACACTGCATTTTCTAATCGAATTGTGTCGTCAACTGCAACAAAATCTTTGATGGTATCGATATTTCCTGAGGTAGTAAGATTAAAACTATCTTTTCCAGTACCGCCAGTCAATATATCATTACCAAGCTGACCATCCAGTGTGTCGTCTCCAATTCCCCCATTTAATTGATTAGACGCTGCATTACCTATTATTTTATTATTCAAATCATTGCCCGAACCGTTGATTGCCAATATACCAGTTAAGGTAAGATTCTCAACATTTGAAGATAAGCTATGGCTAATACTGCTTTTTACGATATCCGTACCTTCATTCAAATTCTCAATAATGGAAGCACCAATTTTGTCAATAATATAAGTGTCATTACCCAATGAACCTCTTAACGTATCATTTCCACCCATACCATTGATGATATCGTCAAACTTAGTTCCTTTAATGTCCTCACTGAAAGCACCGCCCTTCATGGTTAAACCACCCGTGAGAGAAATGGGCGCGTTATTACCAATCTTCAACCATTCAACTTTCGGGTCCAACAGTTGACTGTTAAGATGAATTGTCCCAAATCCATCAACTATGATCTGGACGCTATTGGAATCAAAGTATTGATTCCTACCCACCACCCGTACCGCTGAAGCTGGTATGTCTCCAGGATTCGAACCAGTGAGAATGTGCACTGTATCGGCAGTGCCTTCACCGGCCACTTCCCAAATTCGATCAAACCCATTGGAAGTTGAAAAAACTCCCGAAAACTCATAAGTGTCACTGCCTTGACCACCGTAGAGATTGTCATCTCCACCCAATCCATTTAAATTATCATTACCACCTTTAGCGTCGATCGTGTCGTTATATACAGTTCCGATTAACTTATCACTCACATCAGTACCAATGATTGCCATTTTAATCTCCGATAAAAATCTGTTTTATTTAGGACCCATCGTAGAACCATGCTTTAGTTTAAAAATTTTACGATATACAACACCCGTTCGAATATATCAAATTCTTAGAGGATTGGTATCTAAATGTAAGAATTTCTAGCCCATTGTTTTTATTGAACTGAAATTTTATAAAATAGAGTTTTTTCCAAAGGCCTCTATTAATCAATAGGTTTCGGTTTCTGGTTTTTTTAGGGGGCTTGGTAAGGTGAATAAATGAAATGCAATCTACCCTAATTTTCCACGCTATTCATGAGGCATCGGTGGATGACGCTTTGCTTATTTATCCTACGCGGGTGGTGTAGGCAGCGTCTTTGTCATGGTACTTGAATGGCTCCACCATCGTTTAAATTTTAGGTACAATATTTCCATAAATTTTAAATGTATTAAAAGCTGGCTCAATTGTCAAACGCGGTGATCATTGATCAAGAAATGACTGTATTTCGATTCAGTTCAAAGCCTTTCCCGCGTTTTGGCACTTAAGGTAAAAAACTCCAGTGATAAAAATTGAGGTATGCTGATTTTCATAGAGTCTGAACTTTCATAAAATGAAGACATGAGGTCAAGCCGGCAAAGAGCAACGCTAACGATACCAGACTGCGACTGGTGTGCAGCCTCAACGCCTCAGCGCTAGAATTAACTCAGGGGTCGATGTACGTCACACCGGGCACGATGTTGCCAGCCTTGAGGTTGGCGCGCAGCGCCTCAACGCCAACCAAGAATGGGCCTGCCTCTCGCGGCCTATAGCTCCAAATAGCATGGACAAGACGCTCGACCCGGTACAGGTAGACGAGCCGCCGGTCCGTGGCACGAGCAAGCAACGAATCCATCAGCACCTGAGGAACTAGATGCGGGTCGGTGCCATGGCTTTGCAACTCGGCGACCCGCCAGCGCGCACCCGAGGCGTCCCAGTACAACATGGTGATACTCAGATTCAGCCGTTCATTCACCCAGCCGCCGCGGCTGCGCAATTCGACTTTCGGCATGTGAGCGGCCAGCGGCAGTTCGGGCCACTGGTTAAAGCTACGCCGCGTGTCGGGTGGTAACACCAGGCTGCCCAGCGCATATGCCACGCACACCTCTCTGATGTTGGACTGGAGCAAGGCCGCGCCGGCGGCGCCACTGACGACCACCCCATCGCGTAGGGGTGCAAGACCCACCGTCTTGAGATGGCGCACGGTGTCGCCCAGGTGATCTTCCTCCTCGGCTTTCTCGCGCGAATCGTAACTTGCGGCGCGCTCGAAGTGTGCTATCAGCTCCGGCGTGCGCTGCACGGAGTCTGCCGTCGCCCGCAACAAGGCGCGGGCTTCGCGCAGCGAATACTTGCGCTGCCAGGCGTAAAAGTCTAGTCGCAGCTGCCGCGGAGGATCGATAAGCACCACGGCCCAGCGTTTTTCTCCTTCATCCACCAACTCCAGCCAGCGCCAATGGCGCGCACCTTCAGTCTCGGTCGTCCAGCGCGGCGAGTCATCTGGCGGCTTGGCCCCACCATAGGGACCATGGTAGCGGTGCACACGAAATGGCGAGGGTGACGCAGCGTCTGGCATACGGTGTGCGGCGTTATACAAGGTAAGTGTCAGCAGCACGGGGTCCTTCGAATAGCCGCCCATGGTGGTGCCCTGGTCTTGCTCCAGCAAGAAGGTAGCCGCAAGAGTATCATCCACCCACTGCGGATCGCGCAAGGTCTCGAGCGTGTACTCGTTGGGGGTCGGGCCGGCGTTGACCATGCCGAGCAGCTCGAACCGGGGCGGTAAGTCGACGGATGCCAAGCGCAGCAAATCCACGCGCTTTACCGGCCCGCGGCGCGTTTCAGCGCTGTCGATATCGGCAGCCCCAGCGACTGTTCGAGCCAGCAATGCGATACACAGGAGCAAACGTTTGAACATATTCATGCCTCGCCGTAGGAAGGGTATAGGGGGTTAGAAAAAATGAACTGTCCATAAATTTTGAATGTACTGAAAGCTTGCTCAACTGTCAAACACGGTGATAATCGATCAAAAAACGACTGCATTCCGATTCAGTTGTCACTAAAAATCAAAGATTCCGTGTTTTTGCGCTGCAAGCAAAACACGTCTAAGGATGACAGAATACCGCAATGCCGTAGTTCTGTACCTGGTGGAAACACTCGATCACTCGATTTGGTGCATCGTCCGTACCATTTAGCAGCCTTCCTGACCGAACCCGCGCCGGACCCGCAGCTACAGCGACACGCAGGCCTGCGTGCGCACACGCAGCACCGCTTCTTGCTGGAATCTGGACTTGTACGTATTTACCAGCGCTTGCACACTCGCATCGGCTTCGGTGCTGTGTGGGTGCACGAGACTAAGCACGTAGGAGGACTCCTGCACCACCGTACCAGCAGCCGAGCGCCACTGGCCCGAGGCTTGCCAGGCGGTCAGTCCAGCGGGAAACCTAGGCGTCACGCTGTCGCTCAGAAACTGTGCCCACTCCTCGGAGTTGACCTGGCCACCCGGCTTATCGACACCAAAGTACAACAAATCTTGCACCGCGGCGCTGTGCCCGTCAGGGCAAGCTGGCCCACCTAGCGATGCGCAGGCGGTGAGCACAGCGGTGGCAAGTGCGGCGAATAGCCCTCGGAACCAGCTAACTGCCGTCGTGCTCCTCACACAGGTGACGATCAGGTGCGGCGGGCGTGATCGCGATCGTGGCGCCGTTGCTTGTTGGGCTGAGAACGACTGGCAGCCGCTAAATAGAAAAAGACTGGCACAAAAGCCGCACACGAAGCTGTTACGAAGCAACGATAATTGTTTTTTATACATAATAATCAACTGGATCGTGAAACTTTGACGTGATCGATGACGGTCAATTTACTAGACTTCTTACGATGACACAATCATTAACTCCAACAAATCAGGATATTCACAAGGTCATTTAAAATATTGGCTGAGCGATAATTACGCGTCGCTATCAACGCATTTTTTGACCGGCAAAATCGATTGCCCATATGATTGCCACTATGAGAAAACTGCACTTCAGTCGCCCAGCCGCATCGTCAACGCGATCCTTTTGCGCTTCTCATCGACTTCCACCACCTTGACAGTGACCACCTGACCGACTTTGACGACGCTGTGCGGGTCTTTGACGAACTTATCCGCCAAGGCGGAGATATGCACCAAGCCGTCCTGATGCACGCCGATGTCGACAAACGCGCCAAACGCGGCAACGTTAGTGACCACACCTTCGAGCACCATGCCGGGGTGCAAGTCCTTGATCGTTTCAATACCTTCCTTGAATGTCGCGGTTTTAAACGTGGAGCGCGGGTCGCGGCCGGGTTTTTCCAGTTCGTGCAGGATGTCTTTCACGGTCGGCAGGCCAAATTGCGCGGTGACGTATTTTTCCGCGCGGATCGATTGTAACGCGGATGAATTGCCGATCACTGCCGTGACATTGAGTTGGATGTCCTTGAGAATGTGTTCGACCAGTGGGTACGATTCCGGGTGCACGGCCGAGGCGTCGAGCGGATTAGCACCGTTCGGGATGCGCAGAAATCCGGCGGCCTGTTCGAAAGTTTTTTCGCCTAGTCCCGGTACTTTCAGCAACTCGGCACGCTTGGCGAAGCGGCCTTTGCCGTCGCGGTAAGCGACGATATTGTGCGCGATTTTGCTGCTCAACCCAGCCACGTAGCGCAACAGCGCGGGTGAAGCGGTGTTGACGTCGACACCGACGGCGTTGACGCTATCTTCTACCACCGCGTCGAGCGATTGCGCCAACTGGCCTTGATTGACATCATGCTGATACTGGCCGACGCCGATCGATTTCGGGTCGATCTTGACCAATTCGGCCAGCGGGTCTTGCAGGCGGCGCGCAATCGACACCGCGCCGCGCAACGACACATCCAACTCCGGCAATTCCTCCGACGCCAGTTCGGACGCCGAATACACCGACGCGCCGGCTTCCGACACCATGATCGACGTCAGCTTGAGCTGCGGATAACGCTTGATTAACTCCTTGGCCAATTGATCGGTTTCGCGCGACGCGGTGCCGTTGCCGATGGCAATCAGCGTGGCTTGGTGGCGCTCGGCCAGTTGTTTTAAGGTTTGAAGCGAGCCATCCCAATCATTTTTCGGCGCATGCGGATAAATCGTCGCGGTCGCGAGCACTTTGCCGGTGGCGTCGACCACCGCCACTTTCACGCCGGTACGCAAACCCGGATCCAGCCCGATGGTGACGCGTGCTCCGGCAGGCGGAGCCAGCAGCAGCGCTTTGAGATTTTGCGCGAATACGCGAATTGCTTCGGTTTCGGCGTGTTCCTGCAAATTGCCCATCAATTCGGTTTCCAGGTGCGCGAAAATTTTTGTGCGCCAAGCGGTGCGCGTCGTGTCGATCAGCCAGCCGTCCGCCGCACGGTTCTGATCGCGGATGTTGAATTGCCGCGCGATCTGTTGTTCGCAGGGGTTGAGCGTCAAATTGCGGACCTTTTCCTCCAATTCGGAATCGAGCAGCAGCTTGATCTTCAACACTCCCTCACGCTCCCCACGCAGCAACGCCAATGCGCGATGCGACGGGATTTTCGTGATGGCTTCGCTATAATCGTGGTAGTCGGTGTATTTGGTATCGCCGTCTTTTTTGTCTTTAGTTACTTTCGCGGTCAGCACACCATGCGTGCGCAAATAATCGCGCAACGTTTGCAGCAGCGGCGCATATTCGGCAAAACGCTCGATCAAAATATGCTGCGCGCCTTCCAACGCCGCGGCCGCATCGGGCACACCGGGATTGTCGCCTTCCTCGCTGGTAAACGGCACTTTCAGGTACTTGGCGGCCTCGCCAAGCGGATCGAGCCGCGGATCGTTCAGCAGCGTATCCGCCAGCGGCTGCAAACCCGCCTCCAGCGCGATCTGCGCTTTGGTACGGCGTTTCTTACGGTACGGCAAGTGCAAATCCTCCAGATGCGCTTTATCCGCCGCGTGCGTCAACGCATCGAGCAACGGCGGCGTCATCTTACCGAACTTCTCAATCGCCGCAATGATCGCCGCGCGCCGCTTCTCTAGCTCGCGCAAACCATACAAGCGCTCCGCCAGCAGCCGCAATTGCGCATCATCCAACCCGCCGGTCGCCTCCTTGCGGTAACGCGCGATAAACGGCACCGTCGCGCCGTCGTCGAGTAATTGAAGGGTAGCCTGGATTTGCGAGAATTTAACCGCCAGTTCGGTGGCAAGGCGTTGTTCAATGGAAGGCAGCATGGAATTGTTTCTGGAAGAATGAAAATAAGAAAGGGATAGTAAACTAAGAAGCGGCGGGATCGCAATCAATCGCACAGAGTAGCATTGACGCAGCAGGTCATCTTCGGATATTTTGAATCCAAGCTATAATATGTGAGTAATAACTCATTGTTTTACCAAAATCAATATGATAAAACTTAATCCATGACATCCCATTCCAAGTTTCTCCACGATCTTCCAGCGACGGACGATGCATTCGGTCGCGAGCCCTTTGCAAAAAATTTGGCCGATTCTCTTGTTCTACCAAATAACAGTCCTGGATTGGTTGTAGGGATCGAAGGAGAATGGGGTTCAGGAAAAAGCACGTTAATTGGGTTTATTACAAAGCATCTCAGAGAAAACCAGAAAGCGATTGTTATCGATTTCAATCCTTGGATGGTCAGCACTACCGGCGTCTTGGTTGAAGCTCTAATTGGGCAGATTGCAGCTTCGATTAACAAGAGCATTGATGAAGGTCAAAATGGAGTCGACGTTAGTCAGAAATTGATCAATTACGCCAGCTTACTAATATCACTCAAATATATTCCAGGATTTTCTTGGATTGGTCTCTCAGCTGAAGATGCTACCAAAGCTGGGCAGGCAGCTCTTGATGACATAAAGAAACTATTACCTAATCTGGATTTAGCTCAGAAAAAGAACGAAGTCATTAAGGCATTACAAAAATTAGAATGTCCGATTATTGTTATTGTCGACGACCTTGATCGCCTTCCTGCGGAAGAAATACGAATCATGGTTCAGACAATCAAAGCTGTAGCCGATTTTCCACAGATCGCCTACCTGTTGGCCTATGATCCGAACATCATGGCCCGAGCCCTTGCTGATGATAAAAAATCCGGTCTTTCCTATTTGGAAAAAGTTGTGCAAGTTGCTTATCCACTCCCACTGCTATCAAGGCGACAGCTTAAGCGATTTGCTGACGGAAAAATTCAAAATCTGTTTAATCAACTAGAAATCAATTCGCAATCATTTAAAAGTGATCGTTGCGAAGAAGCGATCGTCTTATTGACTCAGCTATCGCGCCATCCCCGCGATGTCATCAGAATTACAAACCGGCTATATCTAAGCCTGCCCGCTACGCAAGGTGAAGTTAATACTGCTGACGTTATCGCGTTTGAAGCGCTTACTCAACGCTTTCCTGCAATTCGTAAAGCTATTCTTGAGCATTCGGCTGACTTCACCGGTCACCTATATCGTGGCAATGTAATCAGTGAGCAAGATGCAGTTGATTGGGGCGTATCCTTTGGATCAAGAAAAGCTGAAGCAGAGTATTCTTGGTTAAAACATCTTTCCAAAGAAGATGACCATGATTTTAAAATTTTGAAAAAAACCTGCTTGTTTCTTTTTGAAAAAAGCTCTAAAGAAGTTGACAATTTCAAATTTGGAGACCATTTAAGAATCGCTGACCCAGATCGGTTAGCTCGCTTACTCTCTTTAACTTCAATTGAAGAAGTTCCTGAAGCTAAAGATATCCATAAACTTCTGATGGAACCAGAAGAGCTAGAAAAAGAATTGAATCGTGAAGACGGCGAAGGAAAATTGTTTCTGTTGAATTGGTTGCACAATTACGCACCATCGTGTGAGAAACCAGATATCAAAGGATGTATTGATAAACTAACGAAAACCTCACAACAACTCACTCGCGACTCCCCGCTGACCGAAGAACTTGCAAGTAGCATCAACAATTTAATGATACGACTACAGCGATTAAAATCTCAAGAAAAGTCAAATTTCACGCAATAAACTGTTTTTTATCTATTTTATGTACCCGAGAAATCAAGATCGAATTGTGGTGGTTACACAGTGAAGCAGACAGTCGCAGTGATTGGTGCAGGCAGTTCCGGACTTGTCGCCGCTCGGAATTTCCTCTCTCATGGTTTTGTAGTACATATCTTTGAAAAAGAAGACGATCTTGGCGGCAATTGGAACTACGGAAAGCCTTTCGCTCGAGTTTACCGGTCAACGCATACCATCTCTTCCAAGCCTGGTACAGAGTATCCCGATTTTCCAATGCCCAGGGAATATCCTGACTACCCGCATCACTCTCAGATTCTGAACTACTTGCGTTCATATGCTGAACATTTTCGCCTCATTGAGCACATTCAATTTTCCGCCGAGGTCATTCGTATCGAACCAGCCGTTGAGAATGACGCTCGTACCGGCTGGGTAATAACGCTCAAGAATGGCCATAAAAATCGGTTTGATTTGTTGGTTATTGGCAACGGACACAATTGGTTTCCAAAATTTCCCGAGTACTCTGGTGTATTCACCGGACAATCGCTACATTCAGCCGAATATCGCACGCCAGATATCTTCGCGAATCGACGTGTTCTTGTTGTCGGAGGTGGAAACAGCGGTTGTGACATCGCGGTGGAGGCTGCTCAGATTGCCGATCATGTATGGCACAGCACGCGAAGGGGTTATTGGTACATGCCCAAGTATATTTTTGGCCGTCCCACTGATCAAGTGGGTGATCAGCTTCTGGCGCTGGGTTTGCCGCTTTGGTTGCGTCGATTAATAGCGACTGCCATGCATCGACTGTTGATTGGTTCACCTAAAAAAACCGGCCTTCCTCATCCCGATCACCGGCTTTTTGAAACCCACCCGATCATTAATTCGCTACTACCCTACTACGTCGGCCAAGGCGATATCGTGCCAAAGCCCGACATCGAACGGTTTGACGGTACCACGGTACATTTTGTCGATCGGTCTTCTATTGAGGTAGATATTATTGTATTTGCCACAGGCTACCTAATTCGGTTCCCATTTATTGATGATCGCCATCTCAGTTGGCAGAACGGACGACCCCATTTATATCTCAACGTCTTTCATCCAAACTACGATTCATTGTTCGTTGCTGGATTGATCCAACCGGATGGTGGCCAGTTTGGTTTGGTTCACTGGCAAATGCTGGCAGCAGCTCGGTTTGCAGCAGCGGTACGGGATGGGCATGGTTCAGCCGATGCCCTTCGTCAACACAAGGCCGATCCGCGCCGGCAACTTAGCGGCGGCATCCGTTATAAAGAATCCACTCGCCATTACGTCGAAGTAGAACACTGGAGTTATCGCAAATTGCTAAAAGACTGGATCAAACGGTTCCCGCAACCAACGGATCCCCTCCCCTATAAATCAGGGGATTAAAGTTGCTACTGAGTTGATCTTGAAATAAATGACGATGCGCAGTTCTGCCGTTATTCAGCGCTGTTCAGCATGGTCATCCGAGAAAACCGGAAATATTAAAACCTCATAATTGCTCGCATACCCACTTACGCTGTGACTCTTGAATGCTTACATTCACATCTGAAAACTTATATTAGATACTTTTAAACCTCTCACTCGAATAATCCAACCAATAGACTAATCCTTGCGCATTAAGCTTGATATCAGAGCGCAATAATTGATTAATTTGTTCGTCCGGTAAGCGACAATGATGTTCCGTCAAAGATTGTTTAAACAGTTCTTTTAAACCCTCTGAAATAATCTGTTGGCGATCAGATTGCGCATCTTTTGCGGCTTGAGCAATTGCGACATGCGCGTCAATTAAGCGATGCATAGCATTCGCGTGCTGCTCTAAATGTTGAATACGGCTATAGTGTGTTAGATAGGCACATTTCGGTTTCAAGCTCATGATTCGATCGAGTGAATGATGCGCCGCATCAGGATCAAATTGCACCGGTGACGTGGTAGGAAAAACGAATTCCATCTCCTCCACATCAAATTCTCGATACGATACGCCAAATGTATCACCGGTAAATATACTTTGACTACGTTCGTCAAAAATACAAACGTGATGACGGGCATGCCCGGGCGTATCCAAAAACCGCAATAGCCTTCCATTCAAATCAATGCTGTGATGATCGGGCGCTTCGATAATCCTATCCGTATCGATACATTGAATTTCACCGTATACACGCTTGAATTCATCCTCGCCATACACACTCACTGCACCGGCTACAAGTCGTGCTGGATTCATCATGTGGCTAGCACCACGTGGATGAACAACCAATTTTGCATTTGGAAAAAGACGCATGCATTCGCTCGCACCACCTGCGTGATCTAAATGAATATGCGTCAAAATCACATAAGCAACGTTTTCTAGTGGAATATTTTTCGATTTCAGTACGGCAATCACACCGGGTATAGAAGAATTGGTTCCCGTATCGACCAATGCTGCAACGCCTTGCTCGAGGAGCAAATGAATGGCAGCACGACCCGGCCGATGAAATTGTGCATCAATAGCACTGATACCGTGTTCAAATTCAGTAACGCGTGGCAAAGTCATACTATTTAAATCATCCTATCAAAAAATCTTTTAGCATTTTCTTTGAGTTATTTGGGTACGGATTTTAATTGTTCAAGAATCGCAGGATTTTCCAATGTTGATACGTCCTGAGTAATTTCTTCACCTTTGGCTAAAGCACGCAATAAGCGCCGCATAATTTTTCCAGAACGAGTTTTCGGTAAATTCTCACCAAAACGAATTTCATCAGGCTTGGCAATTGGTCCAATTTGTTTCGCCACCCATTCACGCAGTATTTCAGTAATTTCTACCGCTTCTTCACCGTCTGGATATGCCCCTTTCAAAACGACAAAAGCGACAATTGCTTCGCCCTTGACTTCATGCGGCTTTCCAACCACAGCAGCTTCAGCTACCAAGACATGAGCGACCAAAGCCGATTCGATCTCCATCGTTCCAAGTCGATGCCCCGATACGTTTAAAACATCATCAATGCGGCCCATGATCCAGAAATACCCATCCTTATCGCGGAAAGCTGAATCACCAGCAAGATAATATCGTCCATTAGCAATTTCACTAGGAAAATAAGTTTTTTTAAACCGCTCTGAATCCCCCCACAACGTTCTTACTTGCGACGGAAACGGTTTTTTAATGACTAAAATACCCCCTTTCTCATTATCCAGCTCATTACCGGCATCATCGACAATCGCTGCATTGATTCCTGGCAGCGGGAGCGTGCATGAGCCAGGTTTAAGCGTGATAGCACCTGGCAATGGTGCAATCATATGGCTGCCTGTTTCAGTCTGCCACCAAGTATCGACAATAGGACAACGCGCTTGCCCTACTTTCTCATAAAACCACATCCACGCTTCTGGATTAATAGGTTCCCCTACCGATCCCAGCAGCCGCAACGACGATAAATCGTACTGCGCAGGCAAATCAGCTCCCAATTTTATTAATGAACGAATTGCGGTCGGAGCCGTATAAAAAATCGTTACTCGATGCTTTTGAATAATTTCCCAAAAACGTCCGGCGTGCGGGAAAGTTGGAATTCCTTCGAAAATCATTTGTGTTGCGCCCATCGCAAGCGGACCATAAGCAACGTAACTATGACCAGTAATCCAACCTACATCCGCAGTACACCAAAATACATCTGTCGATTTGTAATCAAACACCCACTGCATCGACAATTTTGTTCCCAGCAAATAGCCTCCACTGGAATGTTGAACGCCTTTCGGCTTACCCGTCGAGCCAGAAGTATACAAGGTAAACAAAGGATGTTCTGCATCAACCCACTCGGGCTCACAAGTAGTATCAGCTCGTTGAACGATTTCATGCCACCACACGTCTTTATGGGAATCGAATGGTATCTGCGCATCGGTACGACGAAATACGATGATTCGTTTCACTGAGGCGGTTTCCTCCCCCATTATCATAGCGTTATCGACGGTTAGTTTGAGCGAATGGCGTTTACCGCCACGCACCTGTTCATCAGCAGTAATCACGACAACGGCACCGGCATCAACGATGCGTTCATACAAACTTTTTGAAGAAAAACCACCAAACACCACAGAATGCACGGCACCAATGCGAGCACATGCTTGCATGGCTACCACAGCCTCAACACCCATCGGCATATAAATAATGACACGATCGCCCTTTTTAACACCTTGTATTTTTAGCGCATTGGCAAATTGACATACTCGTTGATACAGTTCGCGATAGCTAACATGAGTCACGTTGCCTTCATCCGATTCAAAAATAATCGCAGTTTTATCGCCTTGCGTGGATAGATGGCGATCTAAACAATTATAAGAAACATTAAGCTGCCCACCTTTAAACCATTGGCAAAAGGGAAAATTTTGATCATCTAAAACCTGATCAAAAGGCCGATGCCACATTATTTGCTCACGAGCGCGGTTCCCCCAAAAAGCCTCATAATCACTTTCTGCTTCTTTGCATAAAGCCTCATAGGCATCAAAACTGGATACATTGGCTTGGGTAGAGAAAGTTTCCGAGGGAGGAAAAATTCGCGTTTCGTTTAATGTTGATTCAATGGTAGCCATAATTTTTTTCTCTCTTATAACAACAAAAATGCTTGCTCACAGGATAATAAAATTCAAGAAAAAACGATTGTATCAGCGGATCATCGTATGCACATAGTTGAGATGTACACAGAAGAATAAGATTGCAGTACTAATTGCTACACAATTTTATAGAAATCAGAGGGAGAAAACGTAACGAAATAGGTGCGTATTATTATTTAAGGTGTAGGAATTCTCAAGGTTATTTACAGAGAGGTTGATTGAAATAAGTAGTGAGTATTTCATAGGGGGTAAGCATTATTCAACCTCTTATAAGGTTTGATAGTATTGTAGGAAACCTTTGCAAAACGCTATTTTACAAAATTTCAGTTCAATAAAAACAGTAGGTTAAAAATGACAATGTGGGTTTTTGCAAAAGTCTATAGCATTTAGCCCCACGCTAGAGACGTTCCTGAATCGTTTGCTCGACCTTGGCCAAGCGTTTGAGACCGCACTCTGCAACATCTTGCACCGCTAATTGACGCTGTCACACGGAGTAAATCCCTGGAGTCAGGTGCGTTTCAATACGTCATCAATTGTTAGCCGGCTTACCCAAATGAAATGCACGGATTTCCAGCTTGCCTTGTTCTGAGCAAAAAATCCCGCCGCAAACGACGGGATTTTTATTGATGAGATTGACAGATAAATATCAATGCTGCATGGAATGGTGACCGCCGTGTCCTTCCTTTCCACTATGATCATTACCTTGCTTGCTGCCGTGATCATGCTGATTATGAATTTTGAGTGTTTTAAGTTTATTTGTTTGTTCAGGAGTTAATACTCCATGCACTGCTTTGCGCTCATTAATACGCATTTCAATCATTCGACTAAAAGTGTCGTTGTGATTTTTACCAAATTTTCGTATCGTTTCATCATCCGTAGCCGGTTTCATGCTGGCTTCCATAAAATCATGCATACTTTCATGTGCTTGGTGTTTGGCTTTGCCAAATTCCGCGGCTTCTTTTGCGTGAATGCGAGTAATTTTACCCAGTTGCTCGTCGGTCAACGCTAATGCATCGGCTTGGGATGCAATCAATTGTGCGTAACTTCCACCACCCATTCCACCGTTCATTCCCCCACCACCCATCATGCCGCCGCCCATCATTCCACCACCCATACCTTGCTTTTTGCCATGATCATGGCCACCATGCTGGCTGTTTTTGTCGTGTTGATCTCCATGTTGATGTGATTGATCATTTTGTATGCTTTTTTTGTGTCCTTGAGGCGGTAAGTCATCTGATGCGACTGAAGCCATTGAAATTCCAGCCAATGCTGTGAAACTAACCATACATAGTGTTACTACTTTTTTCTTTGCGTAAAACATGTTGTTCTCCCGTAATAAAAATTGAATTAATGAAATGCCAAGCCGGGTTTTAATCCGATTTTCTTTAAAGCTATCGCCAAAGGGCAAAAGCCGCTAAAAGCTGATTGCAACAAATTAAGTCCTACGAAAGCGGTAAGCCAAAGCCAATAAATTGAATGCAATTGTGATAGCGCTAAACTCATCAATATCATAGTACCTGCAAATGCCATCACTGTTCGATCTATATTCATGATTATCCTCCTGTCGGTTTTTTAATTTTATGGATGCCGAGAGCCTCCAATATGTAATGTTCATAAATAGGTTCTGTTGTGCCTTTTTTAACTTTGTATAAAAAGTATTTTTCATAGGCAATCTTTGCAAGATGCACCCATTTGCCCGTTTTAGTCCATGTTACGTTACGTGGTGGAATTTGAGGGATTGCTACAAATGCAATTCCACTATCCCCCATGTCCGCAAGGCAAATCGCATTCCAAGTTGCTTCGCACGATGGTGCTTTGCCGTTCAATAGATCACGAATGTTATGCGCTGCTGCCGTTACCATTGATTCGATCATATAACCGCTTTTCGGTACTCCGAATGGCACCGCAGTTTTTTCCATTGGTGCTATGGCGACACACACGCCCACCGCAAAAATATTTTCATACCGCGTATTACGCTGGTGTTTGTCGACCGTGATAAAGCCACGCGGGTTGGTCAATCCTTCAATACCTTTGACAGCATCAATACCGGTAAAAGCGGGTAGCATCATCGAATACTGAAAAGGTAATTGATGCTGCTGCTTGGGCGTACCATCATCGTGATGTTCCAAAACGTGCATAGTGCCATCTACAACTTTTTCAACCTTGGCATTCGTAATCCATTTGATATGATGTTCCCGAAAAACGCTTTCTAAAATGGATTTGGAATCACCCACACCACCTAATCCTAGGTGGCCGACATACGGTTCCGGTGTTACAAACGTCATGGGTACTCGGTCTCGTAAATGCCGCTTGCGCAAATCGGTTTCCATAATCAATGCATATTCATATGCCGGACCAAAACATGACGCGCCTTGCGTCGCGCCTATCACGATCGGACCTGGGTTTTGTAAAAATTTCTCCCAAGCAACAGCCGCATCTTTTGCATGATCAACATGACAGATCGACTGAGTAAAACCTTCTGGCCCGAGACCTTCGATTTCATCAAAAGCCAATCGCGGTCCGGTGGCAATGACTAAATAATCATAACTTAAACTAGACCCATCATAGAGTTCCAAACGATTGTCGTCAGGATGCAGCCGTTTGACGCCAATTGAATTAAAACCGATATTCTTTTTCTGTAAATAGGGTGCTAAATCAATTTGGATATCAGATGGTTTACGCCAATTGACCGCGACCCAAGGATTCGAAGGCACAAAATGAAAGGTGGGCGTGTTGGATACCAGCATGATCTCATGCGCTTTATCTACCAATCCACGCAATTCATAAGCCATGGAGACTCCACCGATACCGCCACCTACAATAATAATTTTTGCCATTGCTTGACCCTCCTCCTGGTTGCGATGATTCTGCTATTTCGTGTCTATTTCCGAATGATCAACTTGATCCAGACACATTGAATCAGGTTTACAAAAAATCCCATACAACGCTTCAATGACATGACGCGACCGTTCATCCTGTAAAGAATAATAAGCATTCTGCCCTTCACGTCGGCAACTCACTATCCCCTCATGACGCAACCGTGACAAATGTTGCGATAAAGCTGATTGACTAATACCAACCAGTTTTTCTAACTCCCCTACGGTGCACTCTTGCTTCAAGATATTGCACAACACCATTAAACGACTGGGGTTGGCGAGCGTTTTGAGCAATTCCGCCGCAGCATTTGCACTTTGCTGCATATCATCGATATTCATATCAATTAATTATAATATTAAAATATTCTTATATATTAATGCAATTTAATGAATATTGCAACTTAAAAATAAGACTGTAGTAGATCCGCTATAAAAAGTCTCCAGAGTTATTGCGCTGACGGGCAGAAGTCTTTTTAATATTGTTCAAATAAAAGATAATGGTTTCCATTATCTAAAAACAATATTTTCCCCAATATACACATCGTATTGGTCGAATTATGATTTCACCATAGAAGTTAACTATGGAGAATCTCATCATGAAGACATTAAGATATTTGATACTGACAGCTTCTTTTACGGTGTTAAGTGCTTGTGCGCAAATGGGGTCGTCCGTACTCTCTCAAGGTAAGATTGCTGAGGACGATCATGGTGCGATGATGAGTCATTATCAAACGCTTGCAAATGAAGCTAAAGATAGATTAACAGCCAATAAAAAGATTTTGGATGATTATGAAGCTCGCCCCTATTATTATGGCAGACGTGGGTTAGATCTCCAATCACATGCAACCGCAAATATACGCGCATATGAAAAAGAATTTAGAAAGAATTTGGAACTTGCTGAATTCCATAAACGTATGGCAGTCAAGCAGGTTGAGCTAAAAGCCAATAACGCAGAAGTTCATTTAGAGGATGAATATATTTCTGACAAATCAGTACAGTTTGAAAAAATTAAATTATGAATGGTGTTGTTGTCGTAGAAGTAAAAAGTAGTAAATAGTTAAATAGTGTGTGGTTGAATTTTGTAGCGAATTAAAAATTACCCGTGTTCCTCGAAACACGGGTAATTTTTTAGCACCTTAAAAAGGTAAGACAAAATCGAGCGAAAAAAGAATTTGATCTTTATTGCCAGCAAAAGGGCGATAAGCTGCGGCATGATACGCATCCACCCGATCATATCGAATATTCGGTCTAATCATTAATTTTTTCATTGAGTCCCATTTAACACCTAGCGCCTTAGCGGCTTTCCAGTTGATACCGACAGTTGTCACATAATAATCTGCAGGTGTAATCGTCACGGTAGCAAGATCTCCAGCAAGACTCACAGGTAAGCCATTAATTACATTTGTTGCTGCGGCAATGCGAAAAGGAGAGGGATTGCGAAAACCATCTCTATCTCTAAACCACTCACCGCGAAATCCCAACGAAACATTTTCGGTAAGATCATAGTAGAGATGCGTGATAACTCCCATCCATTGTGCATCTTTTGTGACATTCGTATATTTCAAGTTATTTAATAAAATCCCATCTGCAAAACCATGAATGTGATGCAAAACCAGCAAGGTTTTGGGGTTGAAACGATGCTGGAATACCATGTTATACATTCCCCACGATTCATTACTGCGTGCAGAAGCTTCGCTATAAGTCCCAGTCACATTTAAAGAGGTAGCGCGGTTATCACTTGTCCAAGCGATACCGAAAATACCGCCCCAATTGCCTAATTGTCTATTCCAACCACCATCCCAGCCACCCGTCGCACTACCCGTTATTGCGCTGCTCATAATGGCCCAATTGTCATTAATGGCATAGTTCGCTTGTATGCCGGTGTGTGTGAAAGGCTCGCCGGCATTATAAGAATAGGCGCGAGTATAGAAAAAATTGTCCGGGGCCGGGAATGTTTCAAAACCGGTTGGCGAATAAAAATGCCCCACTTTTATATTCAAACCATTTTTACCAATAGGTACGTGGGCTTCGAGAAAAGCTTGAGGTAAAGCTATGCCGTAAGTACGGGTAGAAGCGCAACATATGTGCAAATCCCAGTCACTGCGTTGAAGTGCTTCACCGCTATGAACATCAAAAGCAGGTACCCCGAAAGCTTGTGTATAAATAGCATCAGTACCGAACATAAAATCGAAGCGCCCGCCAAAATCCCATTTATTGGTTTCAGATACTACAGAACGTTGCAGATATAAATTAAATTGATTTAATTGAAACCGATTTGCTTGGTCAGCAAAAGCTACCGGACCATTATATCCACCGGACTGGCTAGGATTAAAAGTAGCGCCTCCGTGAATCCATCCACCCCATTCCAACCGATTGTCTTTTATGAAACTTCTTAGTTTGTTGGCGTGTAAATTGAGCGGGTACGCAAGAAAAATAAAAACAAGTGTGAAGCAAATAACTGAAAAAAACGGGTATTTAAAACAATTCATTTTGATTATTGAGGGATAAAAATGTACAACACTGCTTTGTTAGGATACTGTAATAAACTAACTTAAATTCAAACTCTTTGATTTGATAGATTTTTAGTTAAAGGTAAAATGAAATCTCCTTATTATGAATGTGCCTATTGATCATATTTTTAATTCAGCGTAGAGTGTCGACTCAAGATAGATCTTCTATTTTGAGATTAAGTGGTTTCCTTTTAATTTTGTAGAGAAAGGAGTACGCATTATGCTGAAAGAGAAAGATTATAAACCGCTTGCCATGCAGTATTTCAATAATACTGTGCAAATTTCACATCCCACTCCTCCAATTCCGGTCACTTTTGACTCGCCTGCGCTGAATGTCATGACAGATTTACGTAAAATACAAGCAGCCGTAATTTCCCCTGATGTATCTATGGAAATTGCCAATACTTACATGATTCAGCGAGGTGTGCGTACCCTTCTTGTGGTGCATGACAATCAATCGTTAGTAGGCATTATTACTGCTACTGACATTTTAGGCGAAAAACCTATGCGGTTTGTGCAGCAACGAAACATTAAACATAACGAAATTCTTGTAGCGGATATTATGACGCCACTGAAAAAATTAGAAGCAATTCCATTGGAAGAAGTGGAGCATACACGAGTGGGAAATATTGTTGCGAGCTTATATGAAAGTGGGCGTTTACATGCATTAGTAGCAGACAGTATTAAACATCTTGGTTTATCAACAATTTGTGGTATTTTTTCTTGGACCCAAATCGAAAAACAACTTGGTAGAAAGATTACCACCCCCGTTAAAGTTGCCAAAAGTTTTGCGGAAATTGGATCAACTCTTATTGCAAATTAATTTCTCCGAAAGCTGGTAACGAATCATGTTAGATGATCATGTTACTGTATTTACAATTTTTAATCGATATCATCATCGATTTTTTACTGTAATACCAAGGCTACACTGGCTAGGTAATGCTGATGGCAAGCAAGTGCTAACGTGCGAAGTCATTTATTGAGTTTTATGGCTATTTGCTACTTGTCTCCGGTTTGGGGATTAGTTTAGTTGGCTGTGGTTGGTTACAGGGTAACTACAAAAGCAATCTCGAAGAGATCGGCTGGTTTTATCAAATCCTAATTTAGGCGCTGTTGCCGATATTAATGCTTTAATTCCAAAATTATACTGTCACATCAGTATCGAACATTAGCAAGGTTTTAACGTAGACACTTTACAAAAAGCGTCACTGTAAAATATATTTGAAAAGATTAAACATTAAAACGGAAATGCATCACGTCGCCGTCTTTAACGATATATTCTTTTCCTTCCAAACGCATTTTTCCAGCTTCTTTGGCGCCATGCTCACCGTGATATCCAATAAAATCATCGTAACTGATGACTTCCGCACGAATAAAACCTTTCTCAAAATCAGTGTGAATTACTCCGGCTGCTTGTGGTGCAGTGTCACCTCTATGGATGGTCCAGGCGCGGACTTCTTTCACGCCCGCAGTGAAATACGTTTGCAGACCCAATAACTCATATCCGGCACGTACTAAGCGATTTAAACCTGGCTCTTCTAAACCTAAATCGACAAGAAACACTTTTTTATCTTCATCGGATAATTCTGCAATTTCTGCTTCGAGAGTGGCGCAAATAGGTACTACCGGAGCGCCCTCCTTCGCCGCAAACTGTTTGACACGTTCTAACAATGGATTATCTTGTAGTCCGTGATCATCAACGTTGGCGACATAAATCGCTGGTTTTGCAGTGAGTAAGCACAGCGGTTGCAACAGTTGTTTTTCTTCTTTGTCCAAATCAAGTGTTCTGGCAGGGTTTCCTTGATCGAGATGCGCTTGCATTTTCTCCAGCAAGCCACAGAGTTTAATAGCATCCTTGCTGCCGGATTTTGCAACTTTCGATTCACGCAACAGTGTTTTTTCGACCGTGGCTAAATCCGCCAGTGATAATTCTGTTTGAATAATTTCAATGTCCGAAATAGGATCGACTTTACCGGCCACATGCACCACATTATCATTAACAAAACAACGCACCATATTGACGATACCGTCTGTTTCTCGAATATTGGCTAAAAATTTATTACCCAGTCCTTCACCTTTCGATGCTCCGGCAACTAAACCTGCGATATCGACAAATTCAACGATAGCCGGTTGAATTTTTTGTGGTTTGACAATTTCAGATAGTTTTTGCAAACGAGGATCCGGCACCTCAACGATGCCGACATTCGGATCGATGGTACAAAAAGGATAATTTTCCGCCGCAATGCCTGCTTTAGTTAACGCATTGAATAAAGTCGATTTACCGACATTGGGGAGTCCAACAATACCGCATTTAAGGCTCATGATTTTGCTCTAATGAATGTTTGTCAATTTTATGTTTTAGTATGTAACTTTAGCATGGCCTGTTGCCATTCACCTTTCACAATCTGCGGCCAGATTGCGAAACTTCTTTCAATAGCCTGATCAATTAATTCCGCTTCTTCTTTTCTAGGAAGATTCAATACATAACCAACCACTGCGCTGCGTTCTCCCGGATGACCAATTCCAATACGCAAACGCCAAAAATCTTGTGTTCCCAATTTAGCGGTAATATCTTTTAGTCCATTATGTCCGCCCAAACCTCCACCTTTTTTTAATTTGGCTTCACCGGGCAATAGATCTAATTCATCGTGAATGACAACAATTTCATCGGGTTGGATCTTATAAAACTGACTCAATGCAGCAACTGCTCGCCCACTCGCGTTCATAAAGGTTTGCGGTTGCAACAACCAGCATTCTTCACCATTTTGCTGGATACGCGCGCACAATCCATGAAATTTTGTTTCGAGTTTCAACATAATTCCGAGTTGTTTTACCAATTGATCAATCCAGTAAAACCCCGCATTATGGCGGGTTCCGTTATATTCTTTACCCGGATTACCAAGACCTACAATCAGTTTCATGTAAAAAACTCACCACCAAGTGAACAAAACAAAAACTGCCGGCACTCGTTGAAATGACGGCAGATTTTTAACAGCAAAAAAATCGTAGATTTTTTATTCAGCTTTCTTTTCCGATCCTTTAGCTGCACTAGCTTCTGGAGCGGCTGCGGTAGCAGCTGCTCCCTCTTCTTCAGCAAGCACTGAGCGTGGGATCACTATTGTAGCCACGGGTGAATTATCACCTTTTGACAATGCAACGATTTCCACACCTTTCGGCAATATCAAATCACTCAGATGCAAAGAATGTCCGGCAGTCATTTCACCCAAATCAACCGAAATAAATTCCGGCAAATCCTTCGGCAAGCAACTAATATCGACTTCGGTCAAAATATGTGAAACGATACCACCGGAAACTTTTACTCCAGGAGCAATCTCGGCATTGATAAAGTGCAATGGCACTTTCATGTGTATTTTCTTATTTTTATCGACGCGTTGAAAATCAACATGCAGCACTTGTTGTTTGAATGGATGCCATTGAATATCACGTAATAATACCTGTTCTGCTTTTCCAGAAATATTCAACGATAGAATCGACGCATGAAAAGCCTCCATTTTGAGCTTATAGAAAATGTCGTTATGATCCATCTCTATCGATTCAGCGGATTGATCTCCTCCGTAAACAACGGCTGGCACTTTGCCAGATTTGCGCAGACGGCGGCTCGCACCCTTTCCCTGCAATTTGCGCTTTTCAGCACTGACTTCAATTTTCATTCTACTTACTCCCTAAAAATGACTTGTTCGCGACCAAAGCAAGTCTAGTTAAAAAACCACACAAAATTTATTCCATAAACAACGAACTAAGCGAACTTTCATTGCTGATACGCAGCATCGTTTCCGCTAGAAGATTGGCAATACTGAGTTGACAGATACGCTCACATGCTAATGCATCGTCACGCAACGGAATGGTATCGGTGACGACCAATTTATCCAATACTGATTTTTCGATACGTTGCACCGCGTTACCTGATAATACTGCGTGAGTCGAGTATGCTATCACTGATTTTGCCCCGTGATCTTTTAACGCTTGAGCGGCTTCACAGAGTGTATTGGCGGTATCGACCAAGTCATCAATGATGACGCAAGTGCGATTTTTGACTTCACCGATGATATTCATAACCTTAGCCTCATTAGGTTTAGGGCGACGCTTATCGATAATAGCTAAATCGCATTCCAAACGTTTCGCCATGTGCCTAGCACGAACAACGCCTCCAACGTCAGGGGAAACCACGATTAAATTTTCGTAATTATGTTTCCAAACATCACCCAATAGGATGGGCATTCCATAAATATTGTCGACAGGAATATCAAAAAAACCTTGGATTTGATCGGAATGCAAATCCATCGTTAATAAACGATCAATCCCTACCGTGGTGAGCATATTAGCCACCACTTTGGCAGTAATAGGAACGCGTACCGAACGCGGCCTTCTGTCTTGGCGCGCATAACCAAAATAAGGAATTGCTGCTGTTATTCGTCCTGCGGAAGAACGTCTTAGGGCATCCACCATGACTAATATTTCCATCAAGCTATCATTGGTAGGAGCACAGGTGGATTGCAATACAAAAACATCCTTTCCGCGGACATTTTCCAGAATCTCAACCATTACTTCACCATCGCTAAAACGACCCACATTGGCACGGCCCAAATGAATATTGAGGTGTTTGACTGCATCCTGAGCAAGTTTAGGGTGCGCCGTTCCGGTAAAAACCATTAAGCTTTCGTAAGACATGGTATTAACTTTTTTGAAAAGGCTGATTTAACACAGCAGCGGTTATCATTTTTATAGGGTAGTGCTTAAAAAAGTGAATTCTAGGATTATTCTCGTTTGGCGTTTGGCTAAAGTATAGTGAGATGTATCGCTATACAACATTAAAACGTGTTGGCTGGGGAGGTAGGGATCGAACCTACGAATGCCGGAATCAAAATCCGGTGCCTTACCGCTTGGCGACTCCCCAAATTTTACCCCATAGCTTCATACATGGGATGACACTCTAATCCTTTTGCTAAAAAACCTGTCATATCAGCAGGAATTCGTTCAAAAGTTGCTTGCGCGGCCGAAAATGTTGGAAATTCGGCAAATACACAAGAACCCGAACCACTCATCGACGCTATTGTAGTATTTTCTTGCTGCTTTAGCCACTGCAAACATCTCGCTACTTCAGGATAATTCTGACAAACTACTGCCTCCAGATCATTATGTCCTTGATAGATAGAAAAGGGCGGTATTTTGATTGGAATCGTATTACGTGTCAATTCCTTACTGGAAAAAATTTCTGCGGTGGAGATTTGCACAGACGGAACGAGCACCACATACCAAGCTGGAGGCAAAGCCAACGCAGAAAGTTGCTCCCCTACACCTTCGGCAAAAGCATTTTGTCCAAAAACAAATACGGGAACATCTGCGCCCAATTGCAACCCTAATTCGAGTAATTGCTTTTGATTCAAATGCAATGCCCACAGCCGATTAAGCGCCAAAAGCGTCGTTGCCGCATCGGAACTACCACCGCCTAAACCACCTCCCATCGGAATTTTCTTTTCCAGATAGATGTCGACGCCTTGTTTGCTTTCAGTCACTTGCTGTAAAAGTTTTGCCGCGCGAACGCATAAATCTTTTTCTTCCGGTACGCCAGCAAGCGGTGTTTGCAATTTTACGATGCCATCTTCGCGTATTTCAAAAGTGATTTGATCAGAGTATTCGAGAAACCTAAAAACAGTTTGCAGCAAATGATAGCCATCACTTCTACGACCAACCACATGCAGAAACAAGTTCAATTTTGCGGGTGCGGGAAACGTAGGCATGTGATTAATTGATCAATGAAAATCTTTGCAAAAAGCTCTTACTCAGCTTTCCATTCATCAATGGCCAATTTGAGGCGTAAATTCTCGTACGTTAAGTCCAAACGTTTGGGAAGACTGGGTCGTCCAGATTGCTCCGCAGTATAACTGCCGTATTGAATGTTCCAACCGTCTTGCCGCATGGCAATCAATTGATCTTTTTCATTAAAATCTTTTTCAGCTTGCGTCAATGGCGAGTGAAACCCTTGAACCCAATACCGCAAACCGCTCAGTGGCAAACGCCAACCTAATACTTCTTGTGTCAAACTTTCCACATCTTCCGCATAAAAAGCTTCCAGCTTGGATGTTATCAAACGCACACCTTGCTTGTTTTTGGTAATTTCAGCGACAACTTGTCCCAACGGGGTAAACAAAATGATCTCATCATTTTCTGGCCAGTGTTTCCAGCGAAAGCTACCGGACGAACTTTGACTGCGATCTTGCACAGCGATCCTGCCCAGAATATTAAAATTAGCAGTCTCTTTAATCTGTTCTTTGGGGATTGGTTCAATAATGACAGTCTTAACAGGCTTTGAAGCCGTAGGTTGCTGTGATGTTGTGGCACACGCTGTCAGCAGAATGATGAAAGAAAGATAAACAAAAATTGAATAGCGCATTTTTACGCGACTTAGCATGTAAAACGACAGAATATCGATAACAATATGTTCATTAATTACTGCTATAGCTTTTATCCGTGACAGTATTACGATCTGGCAATACGATATTGAGTTCTAATGTTTCTTGATTATCATCTTGCTCAAAATTAACCGAAATCGCATTTTGGTCGACGTTGACATATTTTCGAATCACGTCTAGCAATTCTTGTTGCAACTGTGGCAACCAGGAAGGCTGATTACGGTAACTACGTTCATGGGCTACCAGGATTTGCAAGCGTTCTTTGGCAAGTGGCGCCGATTTAGGCTTAGATAGCCGAAAGTAATCCAATAAACTCATTTTTTCCCTCCAAACAACTTGCTGAAAAAGCCTTGTTTCGCTTCAATAAACCGATGCGGACGGTCTTCTCCTAAGTATCTTGCCACGACATCTTCGTAAGCCCGCCCCGCTTCGCTTTTTTCATCCAGAATAACCGGAATTCCAGCATTGGAGGCTGATAAAACTGATTTCGATTCAGGGATGATGCCTAATAATTGCAACGATAATATTTCCTGTACATCATCCAAACTTAACATTTCACCCTGTTTGACTCGATCGGGATCGTAGCGAGTCAGTAATAAATATTCTTTGATCGGTTCTTCACCCCTTTCTGCGCGGCGTGATTTACTCGATAAAATACCAAGCATACGGTCCGAATCGCGTACTGAGGAAATTTCTGGGTTGGTTACGACAAAAGCATCGTCCGCAAAATAAAGCGCCAGGTTGGCGCCTTTTTCAATCCCTGCAGGAGAATCGCAAACAATGTATTCAAAATCTTTGGATAGTTCTTCCAGAACCTTGCCAACTCCTTCTTGGGTCAACGCTTCTTTGTCCCGCGTCTGAGAAGCTGGCAGGATATACAATAAATTGCAATTTTTATCTCTTATCAATGCCTGATTGAGACTCGCTTCCCCATTAATGACGTTAATAAAATCATAAACGACGCGACGCTCACACCCCAAAATCAGATCTAAATTACGGAGGCCCACATCAAAATCGATTACAACGGTTTTGTGACCTTTTTTTGCTAATCCCATAGCGATTGCCGCGCTGGTTGTCGTTTTACCAACGCCACCTTTGCCTGATGTCACAACAATAATTCTTGCCAATTGAGTCTCCTTTGCTAGATTGAGTCTTAAACGATCTCTTTAATGATCAAAGCATGATCTTGTAAATATATTTGCACTGGATTCTTATAAATTTGTTTATTCAAATCTTCGCTGGTTTTATAGTCACCCGCAATAGAAATAAGCTCTGCTTGCATATCGAAGCAGAAAATGCGAGCCGCAGTATTACCGTGCACTCCTGCCAAAGCACGTCCTCGCAGCGTATTATAAACATGAATATTTCCCTCAGCCATTATTTCAGCTCCAGCACTGACTTGCGACATGACGACTAAATCGCCAGAAGCGTAGACACGTTGACCAGAACGTATCGGCTGCGTCACCAGCGTTGCTGCTATATAGACAGGTTTAGAGGGGGGTGAAGCTTGATTGACAACTTCTGGTTTGATTTCAGCCGCAGCTGGTTGCTTGTTTGCTTGTTGGGAGGTTACCGAGTTATTTTTATCATCAGTAATAACCAAATTAGTCAATTCTCGTACCGTATCAATAGGAATAAAAAGTTCTCTCGCTTGTTTATTTTGCTGCTCATTGCCTCCTCGCACACCTACCGGGAAAAAACCTACCCGACGTAACAGTTGCGCAATATGACTGAAATCGATTTCCTTCGCATGTTTATTAAGCTCAGTCAAATCAATAATGAGTGGTGAATCTTTAAAAAACTCCGGGGCTAATTTAATTTTCTTCTCTAACGCCTCTTCGATATCAGCGACGACATTACTAAATAGAATTAAAATGGGCGCAAAAAAAGTACTGCTTTTAAATTCAAGAACTGGCAAATTATTGGACATGTTAAAAATAAGGAGTCAACTTACGAAGTTGCATTGATTTTCGCATGCAAACGATGTTATGCCAATTTTATAACGAATATTTGAGATTTTATTCAAATACCAAGAAACAAAAAAACAATCAGTAATTTTGAATAGCAATATCGTGATATTAGCATTTACAAAATAAAAAATCCGTATAAAGAATCATTTTATAGCGATAAAAAGCCTGTAAATATCGGAGCAAAAATATACTGGATAGCACCACAAAACTAATGGAATGGATGCCCACTACCCTAAACGGCATCGAAGTGCCAAAGTAGTGATGCAATAAAGCCCACCAAATAGAGAAGAGCGTCCGACATGAAGATTAAAACGATAGGCATTGATTTGGCAAAAGAAGTATTTCAAGTTTACGGAGTGGATATGCACGACAAGGCTGTACTACGTAAGCGTCAGATCGACTGCACTTAATCCGACAACGGCACCGAATTTAAAGGAACCAGCGATCATGCTTTCGTCACAGCCTACAGGCAACACGGTATCGGTCAGAAATTTACCTGCATCAATTGCCCGCAAACTAACGGTATAGCTGAGCGCGTTATCCGCACGCTAATGAAAATATAGCACCGTCAAATTTCTTTTAAAGACAGCGCCGATCAGGGTATTCAGCTATTGCGTTTCATTAACCTCTACAATATCATAAACCCCATAAAGGTTTGAATAATGTCACTCCTCATGAAAAATACTAACTGCTTATTTTAATCAATCTCTCTGTAAACAAACCAGAGGTTTCTTACACTTTAGTGTAGTGGCGTCCATTTATTATTTTTACTCCGCTATTTGCATTGGTTGCTACAAAGATCACCTACATATACATTTTTGTGCGGCAACCAGAAGATTGCACTGCGTCAGATTGTTAAAGTAAAGCATTACAGTGTGAGAATGAGAATTCTTTAAGAAAGAAGTCGGATATGAAACGATATCTATGGGAAGGACAGTTTTGGACGGATGACTATCATATTCAACTGAAGAGAAAAGAGCGTGCTGAAGGCAGACATTAGTTTTTCTGGCACAAGGCGACGATCCTTACCACAGAGTGGTTTATTCGCTAATTATGATGCAGGTAATAATTCTTTGGAATTGTAGCTATTGCAGTGTGTCATAAATCGACGATTAAATCACTCTGAATCATTTCAGCAAATATATTTAGAAAAGCAAGTGTAATTTATAAACCTACACTGTAGAAATAAGAACTTGGCAGTGACCTACTTTCACATGCGTATACACACTATCATCGGCGCAACTTCGTTTCACAATTCTGTTCGAGATGGGAAGATGTGGTTCCAAAGCGCTATGACTACCAAGTATAACCTGAAAATAACCATTTTTCGACTAACAAAACAGCTATTAAAAAAAGTAAATTGAGTAAATAATTAAAGTTATAGGATCAAGTCTCACGGTCAATTAGTATCGATTAGCTGAACGTATTACTACGCTTACACATTCGACCTATTAACGTTGTAGTCTTCAACGAACCTTTAGGAGGGTTAACCCTCGGGAAGTCTTATCTTGTGGCAAGTTTCCCGCTTAGATGCTTTCAGCGGTTATCTTTCCCGCACTTAGCTACCCGGCAATACAACTGGCGTTATAACCGGTACACCAGAGGTGCGTCCACTTCGGTCCTCTCGTACTAGAAGCAGCCCCACTCAAACTTCCAACGCCCACGGCAGATAGGGACCAAACTGTCTCACGACGTTTTAAACCCAGCTCACGTACCACTTTAAATGGCGAACAGCCATACCCTTGGGACCGGCTACAGCCCCAGGATGTGATGAGCCGACATCGAGGTGCCAAACTCCCCCGTCGATATGAACTCTTGGGAGGAATCAGCCTGTTATCCCCGGCGTACCTTTTATCCGTTGAGCGATGGCCCTTCCATACAGAACCACCGGATCACTATGACCTGCTTTCGCATCTGCTCGACTTGTCAGTCTCGCAGTTAAGCACGCTTTTGCCATTGCACTATCAGCACGATTTCCGACCGTACCTAGCGTACCTTCGTACTCCTCCGTTACAATTTGGGAGGAGACCGCCCCAGTCAAACTGCCTACCATACACGGTCCCCAATCCAGATAATGGATTTAGGTTAGAATCCCGACAACATCAGAGTGGTATTTCAACGATGACTCCATGAATTCTAGCGAATCCACTTCAAAGTCTCCCACCTATTCTACACAGATGCTATCAAAATCCAATGTAAAGCTACAGTAAAGGTGCACGGGGTCTTTCCGTCTAGCCGCGGGAAGATTGCATCTTCACAAACATTTCAAATTCGCTGAGTCCCAGGAGGAGACAGCGTGGCCATCGTTACGCCATTCGTGCAGGTCGGAACTTACCCGACAAGGAATTTCGCTACCTTAGGACCGTTATAGTTACGGCCGCCGTTTACCGGGGCTTCAATCAAGAGCTTGCACCCCATCATTTAACCTTCCGGCACCGGGCAGGCGTCACACTCTATACGTCCACTTACGTGTTTGCAGAGTGCTATGTTTTTATTAAACAGTCGCAGCCACCTATTTTTTGCAACCTTTTTCTGCTTCATGCGTAAAGCATTACACATACCAAAGGCACACCTTATTCCGAAGTTACGGTGCAATTTTGCCGAGTTCCTTCTCCTGAGTTCTCTCAAGCGCCTTAGAATTTTCATCCTACCCACCTGTGTCGGTTTGCGGTACGGTCCTTATTCAACTGAAGCTTAGTGGCTTTTCCTGGAAGTTTGGTATTACTTACTTGGCACTCCGAAGAGTGTTGCGTCATCATATCTCAGTTACATTGCTCGGATTTACCTAAGCAACACACCTACATATTTAAACCAGGACATCCAACACCCGGCTAAGCTAACCTACTTCGTCCCCACATCGCATTGAATAAAGGTACTGGAATTTTAACCAGTTTTCCATCGGTTACGCATTTCTGCCTCACCTTAGGATCCGACTAACCCTGCGCCGATTAGCGTTGCACAGGAAACCTTGGGTTTTCGGCGAGAAAGTTTTTCACTTTCTTTATCGCTACTCATGTCAGCATTCGCACTTCCGATACCTCCAGTAATCTTTACAAATTACCTTCACAGGCTTACGGAACGCTCTCCTACCATTTACATAAATGTAAATTCCTAGCTTCGGTGCACAATTTAGCCCCGTTACATCTTCCGCGCAGAACGACTCGATCAGTGAGCTATTACGCTTTCTTTAAAGGATGGCTGCTTCTAAGCCAACCTCCTGACTGTTTATGCCTTCCCACTTCGTTTCCCACTTAATTGTGTCTTTGGGACCTTAGCTGAGGATCTGGGTTGTTTCCCTTTTGACACCGGACGTTAGCACCCGATGTCTGTCTCCCACGCTCGCACTCTTCGGTATTCGGAGTTTGCAATGGTTTGGTAAGTCTCAATGACCCCCTAGCCATAACAGTGCTCTACCCCCAAAGGTGATACGTGAGGCACTACCTAAATAGTTTTCGGAGAGAACCAGCTATTTCCAGATTTGTTTAGCCTTTCACCCCTACTCACAGTTCATCCCCTAATTTTTCAACATTAGTGGGTTCGGACCTCCACAAAGTGTTACCTTTGCTTCATCCTGACCATGAGTAGCTCATCTGGTTTCGGGTCTACACCCAGCAACTGACGCCCTATTAAGACTCGCTTTCGCTGCGCCTTCCCTATTCGGTTAAGCTTGCTACTGAATGTAAGTCGCTGACCCATTATACAAAAGGTACGCAGTCACTCAATAGTAAACTATTAAGCTCCCACTGTTTGTATGCATGCGGTTTCAGGATCTATTTCACTCCCCTTCCGGGGTTCTTTTTACCTTTCCCTCACGGTACTGGTTCACTATCGGTCGATTACGAGTATTTAGCCTTGGAGGATGGTCCCCCCATTTTCAAACAGGATTTCACGTGTCCCGCCCTACTTATCTCAATCTTAGTTTCACATTTAAATTTTCATCTACGGGACTATCACCCACTATGGTTTAACTTTCCAGAAAATTCGATTAATTTTAATGCTACATATTGAAGGCTTGTCCCATTTCGCTCGCCACTACTTTGGGAATTTCGGTTGATTTCTTTTCCTCTGGGTACTTAGATGTTTCAGTTCTCCAGGTTCGCCACACTTGATTTATATATTCAACCAAGGTTGATCCTTACGGATCGGGTTTCCCCATTCGGACATCTCCGGATCAATGCTCGTTTGTCAGCTCCCCGAAGCTTATCGCAGACTTCCGCGTCCTTCATCGCCTGTAATCGCCAAGGCATCCACCACATGCACTTATTCACTTGATCCTATAACTTTAATAACTTACACAACAATGATTAAAGTCAATCAAATATTACTATTAACTTTCAAAAATAGAATTACCTATTTTTTTGTAAAAATTTCTACAAAATTACTTTTCATTTTCCATTTTTTTAAAGAACAATAAACAATTCAATATTGTTTAAAAGTAACAACAGCAATTAATATTAAATTATATTAATCTTAGTCAGACACATTAAAATTACAGCAAATATCTGGTGGAGGTGAACGGGATCGAACCGATGACCCCCTGCTTGCAAAGCAGGTGCTCTCCCAGCTGAGCTACACCCCCTTAAATTGGTGGGTCTGGATGGATTTGAACCATCGACCCCACGCTTATCAAGCGTGTGCTCTAACCAACTGAGCTACAGACCCTTTTATTAAGTCTCCGCACATTTAGCATTAATTAATATTAATCGCCTGATTACTGTTATAACAATCGATAGGTTGTGAACACTTAAAATAGATAATATCTAGAAAGGAGGTGATCCAGCCACAGGTTCCCCTACGGCTACCTTGTTACGACTTCACCCCAGTCATGAATACCACCGTGGCAAGCGCCCTCCTTTCGGTTAGACTGCCTGCTTCTGGTGAAACCCACTCCCATGGTGTGACGGGCGGTGTGTACAAGACCCGGGAACGTATTCACCGCGACATGCTGATCCGCGATTACTAGCGATTCCGACTTCACGGAGTCGAGTTGCAGACTCCGATCCGGACTACGACGCGCTTTCTGAGATTAGCTCCCTCTCGCGAGTTGGCAACCCTCTGTACGCGCCATTGTATTACGTGTGAAGCCCTACCCATAAGGGCCATGAGGACTTGACGTCATCCCCACCTTCCTCCGGTTTATCACCGGCAGTTTCATTAAAGTGCCCAACTAAATGATGGCAACTAATGACAAGGGTTGCGCTCGTTGCGGGACTTAACCCAACATCTCACGACACGAGCTGACGACAGCCATGCAGCACCTGTGTTTAAATTCCCTTTCGGGCACGAATTTATCTCTAAAAACTTTTTAACATGTCAAGGGTAGGTAAGGTTTTTCGCGTTGCATCGAATTAATCCACATAATCCACCGCTTGTGCGGGTCCCCGTCAATTCCTTTGAGTTTTAATCTTGCGACCGTACTTCCCAGGCGGTCAACTTCACGCGTTAGCTACGTTACCAAATCTGTTAAGATCCGACAACTAGTTGACATAGTTTAGGGCGTGGACTACCAGGGTATCTAATCCTGTTTGCTCCCCACGCTTTCGTACATGAGCGTCAGTGTTAACCCAGGAAGCTGCCTTCGCCATTGATGTTCCTCCATATCTCTACGCATTTCACTGCTACACATGGAATTCCGCTTCCCTCTGCCACACTCTAGTCATGTAGTTTCAAACGCAATTCCCAGGTTAAGCCCGGGGATTTCACATCTGACTTACATAACCGCCTGCGTACCCTTTACGCCCAGTAATTCCGATTAACGCTTGCACCCTACGTATTACCGCGGCTGCTGGCACGTAGTTAGCCGGTGCTTCTTCTGCTGATACCGTCATGGATTATGATTATTAGTCACAACCTTTTCTTCTCAACTGAAAGAGCTTTACAACCCGAAGGCCTTCTTCACTCACGCGGCATTGCTGGATCAGGGTTGCCCCCATTGTCCAAAATTCCCCACTGCTGCCTCCCGTAGGAGTCTGGGCCGTGTCTCAGTCCCAGTGTGGTTGGCCATCCTCTCAGACCAACTACTGATCGTTGCCTTGGTAAGCCTTTACCCTACCAACTAGCTAATCAGACATCGGCCGCTCCAAAAGCGTAAGGTCTTTCGATCCCCTACTTTTCTCCTTAGAGATTATGCGGTATTAGCACATCTTTCGATGCGTTATCCCCCACTTTAAGACACGTTCCGATGTATTACTCACCCGTTCGCCACTCGCCACCAAGTGCAAGCACTCGTGCTGCCGTTCGACTTGCATGTGTAAAGCATGCCGCCAGCGTTCAATCTGAGCCAGGATCAAACTCTTAAGTTTAATTTCCTATTAAAACTCTAAATCATACTATACTACTAAAATACACCATTTCTTCATTATTAAATAATGAAGAAACTAATCTATATTTAAGTGTTCACACCTATCGATTGTTTTTTTAAAGAGCGCTCACTGCTTTGTTTTGAATATACCGCCAAGCAACGAGAAACGGAATTATACAGAATCCTTTCTAGGGGTCAAGAAATTTCTTTTCTTTATTTCATATTCATTTCTTATAGTCCTTATTATCCTCCATATTACAACTGTTTTGCAAAAACCACAGTGTAGGAATTCTCAGGGTTATCTACAGTAGAGTTGGGGTTGCCCCCTTTGAACGGACACATTATGTTCTGTTTAAAGGAGAAGAAATATGACCCAAAACTATAGTAAGCCTGCTTACCCACCGGAGTTTCGCCAACAGATAGTGGAGTTGGTAGCACTAGGAAAATACCCCGAGCAATTATCCAAGGAATTTGGTTGCCACTACACGTCGATACAAACCTGGTGTCGAGCAGCCGGTGTGCCAATTAGATCAAGTCAGGCGATTGCTTTGGCTGCAACACCGAGAGTTCCTTTCTTGAGTGCCAACGAGCGGCAGGAGCTGATGGAGTTGCTCAAGAAACTCAAGCGTGTGGAGGTGGAGCGTAACATATTGGCAAAGGCACCTATAGATTCAATGGGTGAAAGAACATTTAAATTGTATATTTTACTTTTCGGATTAAGCTCATGAATTATCAACCATCAAAACGAAATTTTACCTATGCCCAACAGGAAACGATGTGGCATCTTTGGTCACAAGGAAAATCGTTAAGTG
>JAJHPK010000089.1 GCA_020890945.1 Nitrosomonas sp. | reverse complement strand
GTTTAAAAACATTATTATCTGTCATTGCGGTGTTCTCCTTATTTTGATAGTTGATCTGGGCAGATCTTTATCAACAGATTACACCGCTCTCTTCTCCTTCCATACACCAGAAATGATCATAGCTCTTGATTTATGTATGAATATCACGAATGTAAATATCCATTCAGCTACTTTATTACATTTCCATTTTCTAAATTAACGATAAGGTCGCAATTGACTTCAGAAGAAACATTATTACTGAAAATCAAGGTAGTTCTATTTTGAGTCAAGTTTTTTAATATTCCTTCGTTGGGATTACCAAATTCTTTGAGGTCTGAAACTTCATCTAAAATCAATATCTTTGGATTCTTCAGTAATGTGCGGGCAATCGCAATTTTTATGTATTCGGCTTCTTGTATCTGCGCGCCATTCTTGCCGATTCTGGTTTGTAGACCTTCGGGCATGGTTTTTATGAAATAGGCGCTTGCTGATGCGTGCATAGCAGATGTTATCTGAGTTTCCGTTGCATGCCGCATGGCTCCATAAGCAATATTGCCGGCTGCACTATCATCAAGTAACACAGTATTTTTTGAAATTAAAGCGATATTTGCACGGAGATCATCGATTTTAATTTTATCAATCGATTGATTGTCAAGTAAAATTCTTCCTGAAGAGATTTTTTGGAAGCGTAAAAGAAAATCAATTAACCTATTTTTTGCTTCCGTAGAATATTGAGTAAAGATAATTTTTTCATTGGGAAGAATGGTCAGATTCAAGGTAAACGCAGATTGGTTTACTTCATCCAACTGAATATGATCGAATTGTAATTTTCCTTGTACGGTTAATAGCGGCTGTGCTTCTGCATCTTCATCAGTTATTTGATCAAGAAATGAAAAGACTTTTGCTAAACGTTTTGTATCAAGGCTCAATATGGCAAAAATTCTTTTCCATTTATATATGGAAAAGAATAGCAACGAGGTCGCCGCTATCAGGGCAATTGTTTCATCAAAGCCAAATCCAGTATGCGCTATTTCTAGCGAAAGCAAATAAATACTTAGGACAATAATGCACATCACAATAATTTCAGTGAGAAAATTAATGACCGATTTAATCACCATTTTCGGTTGATTTTTTTCAAAAACAGAGCTGATCGTTTTGCCGAAACGATAACTTTCATACGCTTGCCCTTGATTGAGCTTAATTTCCTTATAGTGCTGAATTGATTGTATGGAAGAGTGCATTACATTGTTAAATGATTTTCGATATTCTTGATTTATTCTATTAAGCTGATCAGCTGCAATTTGTTTAATAAAAATAATTGCGAGTGTTAACAGTAGCGCTAACAATAGAAAATCTTTATGTAAGTAAATAATACAAATACTTAACCCGACAATTAAAAAACTTTCTTTAATCAGCAAAATTAATTTTTCAATTGTTACTAAATTGATTTGGATAATATTTTGAAACAATTCATTTGATTTTTTTTGCTTAATAAAATCCTCATATTGATCGATGGATAGCGTTAATAATTTACTTAATACTTCTTGAGGAAAATTAATTCCAAATCCACGCGAAATCATTTGTGTTATGTAATTGCCTGCAAAATTGACTATCGCCTGAGTTATACCGAGCATCAAAATCATCACGAACGATTTTTGCACCAGCGCCCAATCCTTTTGTAGAAAGGTACTATCGAGTAGCTGTTTAATTGCGATAGGAAAAAGCGCTATGACGATTGCGCCAATAAAAAAAATAAATAATAGAAGTAAAGATAACTTCCACTGAGTTGCGAGTCTTTTTATTAATCGTCGATAGATTGGATAAAAATGCATAATGCGACGATTTTACCTTAACGCAGTGTAAAACTGAGCGCTGTAATTATCCAGGTTGTGCCTGTAAATATAGTACAATCCTTCATCCGTTATTTGCTCAGCGCTTTATCTAGTTACCAGTATTGAGAAGCTGATTGAAAAAAGAATAAATATCAGAATTTTTATTTATGTCCACCATAAACAGTCTTATAGTAGCAAAAAATACTCAAAAATCTATCCTTCCGAAGCGGAAGGGAATCGTGCTAGCTGGCGGTACAGGCACTCGACTCTATCCCATTACACAAACGGTATCTAAGCAATTGTTACCCGTTTTTGATAAACCAATGATTTATTATCCATTGAGCACATTAATGCTCGCAGGTATTCAAGATATTTTGATTATTTCAACGCCACATGATGTTGGCAATTATCAAAAGCTTTTAAATGACGGAAAACAATGGGGGCTGAATATTTCGTATGCCCAGCAATCCACGCCAGATGGACTTGCACAAGCATTTATTATTGGTGAAACATTCATTGGGAATGATTGCTCTGCATTGGTACTGGGTGACAATATTTTTCACGGACATGACCTCCAGCTTTTGTTGACACGCGCCATGGCACGTACAGAAGGTGCGAGTGTCTTTGCTTATCATGTGCATGACCCAGAACGCTATGGAGTGGTTGAGTTTGACACGAAAGGAAATGTCATTAATTTAGAAGAAAAACCCAAAAAACCGAAATCCCATTATGCCGTCACCGGGCTGTATTTTTATGATCAACGAGTTACTGAATACACGAAAAGTCTTAAGCCATCATTACGCAATGAACTGGAAATAACTGATTTGAATCGCATTTACCTTGAGAACTCAGCGTTACATGTAGAAATCATGGGACGAGGCTATGCGTGGTTGGACACCGGCACGCCAGAATCTTTGTTGGATGCAAGCCAGTTTGTCGCCACAATCGAAAACCGTCAAGGCTTAAAGATTGCATGTCCGGAAGAAATTGCATTTAAACAAAACTGGATCAATGACGAGCAATTGGAGCGTTTGGCGCAACCTTTGGCAAGAAACGGTTATGGACAATATTTGCTGGAAGTTCTTAAACGTGAATTTTAGCCACGAAATGTATACTATATAAAATGAAAGCAACGCCTTTAGCTATCCCCGAAGTAATTTTGTTTGAACCGCGCATTTTTGGAGATGCGCGAGGATTTTTTTTTGAAAGCTTTAACCAGTGTCAGTTTGAATCGGCAGTGGGGCATTCTGTTAGCTTTGTGCAGAACAATCACTCGCGTTCCATTCAACATGTTCTGCGCGGTTTACATTATCAAATCAAACAACCACAAGGAAAATTAGTACGTGTCGTGGTTGGGGAGGTGTTTGATGTTGCGGTAGATATTCGTCGCTCATCCCCTACCTTTGGGCGATGGGTCGGAGAAAAGCTCAGCGCTGAAAACAAAAAACAGTTGTGGGTTCCGACAGGATTTGCGCATGGATTTATCGTATTGTCTGAGCACGCTGAGTTTTTATATAACACAACAGATTACTGGGCACCGGAATATGAGCGTTGTATCATATGGAACGATTCAACATTGAACATTCAATGGCCTATTACCGGCAATACTCCGGTGCTTTCTGAGAAAGACGAAGGAGGTGTCACATTGAATACGGCCGAGGTATACGATTAACCGCTTGCATGGCTAAGCAAAAAACCATTTATTTTTGTAATGATTGCGGCGGCCAAACGCTTAAATGGCAAGGGCAATGTCCACATTGCCAAGCATGGAACACTCTAGTCGAAACAATCGCTGAAAAATCTGTATCACGATTTAGTCCCCAGTCTGCCACTAGTCAAGTACAAAATTTAAGTACCATAGATGCGCATGAAGAACCGAGGTTTTCTACCGGAATTGATGAATTAGATCGTGTCCTTGGAGGGGGTCTAGTGCATGGCGGAGTGGTATTGCTCGGGGGAGATCCAGGGATCGGCAAATCGACGCTTTTATTGCAAGCGTTGTCGAATATGTCGGCGCAGTATCCGGTGTTGTATGTGAGTGGTGAAGAATCAGCGCAACAAGTAGCTTTACGCGCAAGACGTTTAGCTTTAAACGTACAAGCGGTGCATTTATTTGCTGAAATTCAGTTGGAAAAAATTCAGGCGGTGCTAATAGAACGAAAACCCGCTATTGCAGTGATCGACTCAATTCAAACCATTTACTCTGAAGTGCTGCAATCCGCACCTGGTTCTGTCGCGCAAGTACGTGAGTGTGCTGCGCAGTTGACGCGTCTCGCCAAAGCTAATGGAATTTGCATAATTTTGGTCGGTCATGTAACCAAAGAAGGCGCATTAGCTGGGCCACGCGTGCTCGAACACATGGTGGATACAGTATTGTATTTTGAGGGTGATATGCACTCTAGTTTTCGCATGGTGCGGGCATTCAAGAATCGCTTTGGTGCTGTCAATGAACTGGGTGTGTTTTCGATGGGAGAAAAAGGCTTACGAGAAGTAAAAAACCCTTCGGCACTATTTCTTTCTCATCATAATACGCAGGTAGCTGGTTCTTGCATCATGGTCACACAAGAAGGCACTCGCCCATTGTTGGTGGAGATTCAGGCATTAGTCGATGAAGCACGTTCTCTCAGTCCACGACGTTTATGCATAGGACTCGAACAAAATCGTTTAGCGATGCTATTAGCGGTATTACATCGTCATGCAGGGATTCCTTGTTACGACCAAGATGTTTTTGTCAACGCTGTAGGTGGCGTGAAAATTAACGAACCCGGTGCTGATCTGGCAATCGTTTTAGCGATCGTATCATCACTAAAAAACAAGCCGATCACTGAAAAAACCGTGGTGATGGGAGAAATTGGTCTAGCAGGTGAGATTCGCCCGGTACAGCGAGGACAGGAAAGACTGAAAGAAGCAGCTAAATTGGGTTTTAAGCAAGCAATTATCCCTCTTGCGAACAAACCTAAGCAAGCGATACCAGAAATAAAAGTAATCCCGGTTGCGCGTATTCGGGATGCTGTTACACACATGTATTGATGGAGTGATGACATCATCGCCGCAAAAAATTAACAGAGAAGTATTGGATATCACAGAGTTGTATCGTTGGCGGTGATTGGTGTTACCTGCAGTTAATATTCGACCGATTATTGTGATTTTGCCTATAAACACAATTTTTTTTACCTGTAATTCTTCGTAGTCTTGTCATAAGGATGAGATTAGGTTCTTGGTTGAGATACGAGATGTTATAGAAAAAGCGAGTTACTGTGCATGGCAGATAGACTATCACATTGTATTTTCGGTGAAATGCGAGAAGCGATTGTTAGAAGAGGCGGTAGTGAAAATTATTATGCTGATAGCAAAAGAGATAGAAGAGGGATACGATATTGAGTTTGAGCAGATAGGTTTCGCAATAACTATATAACATACGATATACTTTGAGAATTTCGCTAAGGTCTCTTATTTTTTAAGGTACAGCGAGCTATATTACATTCTGAGAAGTTCATGCTTATTACTCAGTGATACTGATTTAAGTTATAACTTTACCATTTAGATAATTAGCTACGATTGCAATTTTTCAAATTTTCCAGTTGGTTATAATGGATATGGGTAGAAGCAATTTAACTGGAAGAATTTGAAGTGGAATATTATTTCCAGATAAAAATAGTTGATTGATGCAGCTTGACTGAAACTAAACAGTTCCGGAGAAAGCAGGGTTATTCCATACTCAGGCAGATTGTCTGCCTGAGTATGGGTAATTTAAATGTAATTACTATGAAATGTATGAATCGCTTTAGGATCTAAATGATTGATGGTTGCCATAATTTGTGCTGGATCGGCAAGTGATGGTGCCATGCTCCAACGATTCAATGTGGCATTTCCTATGCGTACCATACCAGTATGATTGTCTTTGACTGCATCAAGCTCAGCTTCGTAATCGAAGAACCCCAATCGACGACGCAGTAATTCAATATCATCAGCAGTGCCTGTTAGAAATTTCCAGTTTTCTTTAATACCAAAGTTATCAGCGTAATGCTTAAGTACTTTTGGCGTATCTAACTCAGGTTGCAATGTGATTGAATACATAAAAACATCACGACCAGCTCGTTTACCCAACAATCTTTGCACTTCACGCAAATTTGCGGTTGTTTTTGGGCATGTATCGCCGCATTGCGCGTACATCATATTAATTGCAACCACCTTGTCGCGGATTAAGTCGTCATAAAAACGAACCGCTTCACCTTCATGCGTATACAACGTTACATTTGGGAAAAGTGTATCCGTTTCGCCATTCCAAGTATTTGTTGCAGCATTATTGCCTAATTTATCCCAAATTGAGTTTAAGCCAATCAATCCAAGCGTGGCTAAGCCCATGCCAGCTAACATTTCTCGACGAGTGTTTTCGGTATTTTTTATTTTATTCATGATAGAAATCTCCTTAATCAACGATATCCCAGCGCACCATCATGGCGTGATCCTCATGGATCATGTTATGACAGTGCATGACGTATTTACCTGGGAAATCCCGGAAACGCATAAATAACCGTACTTTTTCTCCTGGTCCCAAAACATAGACATCCTTTCGTCCTCTTTCGTGAGCGGGTATGGCTACAGCCGTTCCACCTACAAATCGATTTAAAATATGCCCCTCTTCGAAGTGAATATGGACTGGATGCGCCCAGCCACCGGAAGGATTGTCTAGCTCCCATATTTCGGCACTACCCAATTCAATATGGGCACCAGCGGAGTTAACGTTTACTAGTTTATCGTTAATACTCCAAAAACCGTTTTTACGTGAAAATACCCATTGTCTTACTGGAGCCGCAGCAATTTCTGCCGCCGTAGGACGACGAATAGGGCGTAATACGCTAGGTACTCTACTCACATCTGGTTGTGGGGCATTGCGGTTGACGACTATTTTCATTACCCTTATACCAGGAGCTTGAACTGCACCTGGACCGCGTGTTGTAGTCTGTGTTAATCGATTAACAAGATAGAGCACGGTTCCTATCGCATAGCGAGAAAAATCTACTACGATATCTCCTCGTTCTGCAACGCCTAACCGCACTTTTGTTTGGTTCAGCAAAGGGGCTGGTAAAAGGTTACCGTCGTTGGCGATATAAGTGAATGTTTGAACCACATTGCCTGCATTCACTAAATAAAATTCATAAAAACGATCTGGTCCGGCATTCAGTAATCGCAAGCGATATTTTCGGCGTGCGACGTTTAAAACCGGTTCAATCTTTCCATTGACTGTAACTTTATCCCCAAAAGTGCCTTCGGGATCGATCTGATCAAAAATTTGTATCCCATTGACATCAAAACGTTTATCCTGAAATGCCAATGGATAATCATAAGGACCACTTGGGAGTCTCAATGCCGCGGGATTGGGATCGTTTTCATTGCCTGAATCGAGATCATCATAAATGAGATAAAACCCCGCCATGCCGCGACTTGCATTCGCCGCGGTAAAATCGAGACAATGATCGTGATACCACAATGTGCCTAGCGCTTCACGTTTATCGCCTCCCACAGGATTACTGGTATTGGTATTGCTATTCGGATTGCGCGGAAATTCATCAAATCCGGCATAGACGTTTGGATAAAACTGGTCCTTAAATTTCCCAGGATCATGGAGCGTTGGTCCTGCTTTGGTTTCACTGAAATAATCGCCTGGAAAACCATCGTTTTCCGAAGGTGTATGCAAGTTATGTAAGTGCATGCTGATTTCTGGCGTGCCAAATCCAGTATGATTTGCTGGCAATTCGTTATATAACCGAACGATGACAGGACGGCCATAACGTGCATGAAAAGTAGGATTAGGATAAGGATTTCCATTTGAATCCTTACCGACGTAATTCCATGTTAATTGCTTTGGATAATTGGGATGAAATTCATGATCGGTTACGGCTTGAACTCTCAACTCATAAGTATCTGCCTCATTCGCTTGTAGTTGCGGGCCACTGAAAAATTCATTCCAGCGCTGATGATCATTGCGTCCACATTCATCAAAAGCTGTATTGGCTTGTCCTTGAGGAATACGATCTAAATCGGTTAAAAGATCTGTTTGTGGTAATGGCACAATAGCATCGGGCAAATTGACCAACCAAGGTGTTGTCGGTGGACTCGGCGGTAGCGCTGGTGGAATTACCTGTGCCGCGCTTTTCTTTGTCGTTAAGATTGCCGGAGCTGCGAGCAACGTTGCACCGGTCGCTTTGAAAAAGGTTCGCCGTGAGTTATCTATTTGCGATTCTGCGGCAATACCTTGGTCAGGACTGCTCTCAACAGCATTTTCCTCTTGCTTCATCATTCCTTCCTCCTAGTAGCTTATGAAGTTCGCAACAATGAAAATACGTTGCGAAGAATCAATAAGCTCATTGTTATTGTTATTTTTCGGATGGTTGCAAACGTCGTGAGCCAAACGATTGCGGCATGGTATTAGTTAAAGGCGACTGAGTAAATAAGCAATTTGCCTATTTTTATCTAAATATTTACTTATAAGCTTATTGATATTCGATGGTGTTGCTATCTAAGTAAAAACTTATATAAAAACAAGTATTGACTTATATATTTATGTTACTAATTACTTTAGGATTCGACGTGTGGTGATGGGTGTGACTTCTTTGTAACACAGCGAATAATAAGCTAAGCACACTCAAGTCAGTTGTAAGGATGGGGTTGGTATATTCTCATCTACCGATACAGAATCGGAATAAATAAACTGATCGAATTTTGTTTAGGTGTTTTTGGGCATCTACTAAGTACTTAAACAATTTAGCACTCATTAATAATAATAATAACAATATGAGGCAATGAAATGGCAAATCTCAATAGAGGTGACCTTGATTTTGTATTACAACAAATTCTTATATCCGAAAGTGATTCAGCAGCGCAAATAGCCGGTAATTTCGATACACTTCCGGTCCTAGTCGGCAGTCCATTGCTACCCAATGGCGTGAGAAACGTTAATGGGACATACAACAATTTAATAGCTGGACAATCGACATTTGGAGCTGCGGATCAAGTTTTTCCACGCTTACTACCTCCTAATTTCAAAAATGGTGAAGATGTTCCAGTTGGTTTTGGCTTTAATCCAAATCAGCCGGAAGGAAGTCCCACCTCCTATTCTCAAACCAGTGGTTTGGTATTCGATTCTAAACCACGCTTAGCCAGTAATTTGATTGCCGATCAAACGGCCAACAATCCGGCAGTTGTTGCGGCAGCGTCGCAAACTAATGGATCCGAATTAGTGAATGGAACACGCGCGGACGGAACGCCTTTTCAAACCTATTTTATTCCCAACGTGACGCCGAATGCTGGAGTAGATGCACCTTATAATTCCTGGTTTACTTTATTCGGGCAGTTTTTTGATCATGGACTAGATTTGGTGAATAAAGGTCAGAGCGGTACAGTATTGGTACCATTAAGCCCAGACGATCCGCTTTATGATCCAACTCCCGGTGCTGCTAATTTTATGGCAGTAACCCGCGCCACTAATTTACCTGGTCCAGATGGTATCGTTGGAAACGCTGACGATATTCACCAGCATATTAACCAAACGACCCCTTTCGTCGACCAAAATCAAACTTATACATCGCATCCATCGCATCAGGTTTTTCTCCGTGAGTATGAGCTTAAGGGTGGCAAACCGGTAGCGACAGGACGTTTATTAGAAAATAGCGCGACCGGTGATGGGCTGGCTACGTGGGCGGATATTAAAGCCCAAGCTCATCAATTATTAGGTATCAACCTTACCGATGCTGATTTGACCAATTTGCCATTAATTCTAACTGACAGTTATGGCAAATTTATTCCCGGCGCTAATGGTTTTGCTCAACTGATTGTGGGTACCGGTGCAGATGGTATCGCTAATACGCCTGACGATGTGCGAATTGAAGGCGATCCTAGCGCGAATGGTGGGTTAGGTGTCGATATCCCGGTCAATGTGATTCGCACTGGCCACGCTTTCTTGGATGATATCGCTCATAATGCCGCGCCGCGTACCAGTAGTGGCGCAATGAAAACAGCAGATGCTGACAATATTATTAATTCAGGGCCAATGGCGCCTGGTGAATATGATGATGAATTATTAAATGCACACTTCATTACTGGCGATGGTCGCGGTAATGAAAATATCGGATTAACGGCGGTGCATACGGTGTTTCACGCCGAACATAATCGAACGGTAGAGCATATTAAAGATCTCGTTACTAATAGCGGCGACAATGCATTTATCGCGCAATGGAAATTTCCGGATGGTTCATGGAATGGTGAACGCTTGTTCCAAGCGGCACGGTTTTCTACTGAAATGCAATACCAGCATTTAGTATTTGAAGAGTTCGCGCGCCGTGTTCAACCTAATGTCGATGCATTTGCTGGTTATAACAGTACGATAGATCCTGCGATTATGGCTGAATTTGCGCACGTCGTATATCGTTTCGGACACTCTATGTTGACAGAAACAGTCGCCCGAACAAATTTAGATGGAACGCTGAATAACAATGATATTGGTCTCATTCAAGCATTCCTCAATCCGAAAGAATTCGGTGCCGACTATGCCAACAATTTTGATGCTGCTGCGGCTGTCGTTAATGGAATGACGCGTCAAGTGGGTAATGAAATCGACGAATTTGTCACTGAAGCATTGCGCAATAACTTGGTCGGGTTACCACTCGATTTGGCAGCTATTAATATTACGCGTGGTCGTGATGCCGGTATTCCGTCGTTAAACGAAGCACGCCGTATGTTTTACGAAGATACCGGACATAATAGCGCTTTAATTCCTTATGAAAGCTGGGCAGATTTCGAACAGGGCTTGAAACATCCGGAATCATTGGTCAATTTTATTGCCGTTTATGGACAACACCCGTCTATTCTCAGTGCAACTACTATGAGCGATAAACGTGCCGCTGCAGAATTATTGGTAAATGGTGGTTCTGGCGCACCGAGTGATCGTGATGATTTCATGAACAGCACAGGTGATTGGGCCAATTTGCCATCAGGTGCAACCATTACTGGTCTGGACGATGTCGATTTCTGGATCGGAGGTATTGCAGAAGAACAAGCACCGTTTGGAGGATTATTGGGTTCAACCTTCAATTTTGTGTTTGAAACGCAAATGGAAAAATTACAAGATGCGGATCGCTTTTATTATCTAGGCCGAACTGCCGGTCTGAATTTCTTGACCGAGCTGGAGCAAAATTCGTTTGCAGAGATGATCATGAATAATCTTCCAGGTGCTAAGCATCTACCTGGAAATGTGTTTTCAACACCAACCTATACTTTTGAAGCGGGTAATGTCGGAGCAACGGGGCCTATTCTGAATGATCCTGGCACGGCTTACAATGAATCCACATTGTTGGTTCGTGACAATACGCTGGGTGGTCCTACCATTCGTTACAATGGAAAAGGTCATGTCGTCATGGGCGGAACTGCCGGTAATGACAGAATGCGTTCTGACGCGGGTTCCGATACACTCTGGGGTGATGATGGAGATGATCGTTTAGAAGGTGGTGTCGATAACGACTTTTTGTTTGGTGGAAATGGTAATGACATCATTACAGATTCCGCAGGCAATGACACCATAAAAGGCGGTGATGGTAATGATGTGATTAATGGTGGGCCTGGTCTTAATATTCTCTTTGGTGGTACTGGGCAAGATTTCATTGTTACAGGTAGTGACGTATCTGATGTTTTTGGCGGTGAAGGAAATGACTTCATTTTCGGAAATACCCCCAACGCAGTTATGATGGGTAACGAAGGCGACGATTGGATTGAAAACGGCGCTGCCGCAGCTCAACCAGGGGATAATGCCGATCCATTTGGACGAGATCAGATTCGTGGAAACGACGTATTTATTGGTGCTGGAAATGCCGATGTTTTTAATGGTGAAGGCGGTGATGACATCATGAACGGCATGAATGGCGCAGATAGAGATGATGGCGGAAGCGGATTTGATTGGGCCATTACTGATGGAGATACAGTACCTGCCAATATCGATTTAGCGCTTGCGATACTACCCGGACCATTTATTCCTACCACTGATCGTTTTAGTTTTGTTGAGGCTGCTTCTGGCTGGAACCTCAACGATACGATATTAGGAGATGATCTTACCTTCACAGAATTGACTTTAGTGGATCCGATATCAGGACAAAACAATGCATTGGATAACGTCAATAATCCTAGTGGAGGAGGGCATAGCGCTGCCGACAGAATTGCTCAAATCGATGGATTGAGTACGTTATTAGGAGGTGCAACCAGTTTCAACTCAGGCAATATCTTGTTGGGTGGCGGCGGTAGCGATCTAATTCAAGGGCGTGCAGGTGATGATATTATCGATGGCGATGCGTGGTTCAACGTCAGAATTAGCGTTCGCGATAAAAACAATCCAAATACTGAAATTGCTTCGTTCGAAAATATGACCACAACGTTAAGAACGGCCATGCAGAACGGAACGTACAGTCCTGATCAGCTGAAGATTGTTCGCGAAATTAAATATACTTCTGCACCGACAGATATTGATACAGCGGTATATCAAGATCTTTTCGCTAACTACATTTTGACGTTCAGCAATAGTTCCCCTGGAAAGATCTTTATCGATCATGCCATTGTTCCTAACGGTGGTGGTGGTGCGAAAGACGATGGAAGTGACACATTACGCAACATCGAGCAAATCCGATTTCTTGATAAAACCGCCTTTATCGGCAAAGCGACTGATGATAATTTGACGGGCACTGCGGGTAATGATGTTTTGTATGGCCTTGCGGGTAACGATACATTAAACGGTTTTGGTGGAGTCGATATATTGATCGGTGGTACCGGTAATGACACATACATTGTTGATACTGCCACGGATACGATTACTGAAACATTTAGTGGCGGTACAGCAGATACTGTTCAAAGTTCGGTTACTTACACTTTGGGATTGAATGTTGAAAATCTTACGCTAACTGGCAGCGATGCTATTAATGGTACGGGTAATACCACTAATAATATTCTCACCGGGAATGGTAATAATAATACGCTGAATGGTTTAGCTGGAGATGACACTTTAGAAGGTGGTGGAGGGATTGATGTATTGATTGGTGGTGCTGGTAATGATACTTATATCGTCGATACCAGCAGCGATACGATTACAGAACTGCTAAATTCCGGAATTGATACTGTACTGAGTTCGGTAACATTGACTTTAGCTAATAACGTCGAAAAATTAACACTAACAGGTACTAACGCCATTGATGGCACTGGTAACACTTTGAACAATTTGATAACCGGTAATTCAGCTAACAACGTTTTGAATGGGTTACAAGGAAACGATACGCTTATTGGTGGTGATGGAAATGATTTGCTCGTAGGAGGAACTAGCCCTGATGTACTTACCGGTGGCAATGGTTCCGATAATTTTAGATATTTGAATACTAATGAATCTCTACTAACTGGAAAAGATACAATTATCGATTTTCAAAGTGGTGTTGACAAGATTGATTTATTTTCGATTGATGCTAATACCGGATTGACGGGTAATCAAGCATTTGCGTTTATTGGTAATGCAGCTTTCACTGCTGCAGGACAAGTGAGGTATGCTGGTGGATTACTTGAAGCAAATGTAAATGGCGTTCTGACTGCTGATTTCCAAATTCAGTTAACCGGAGCACCGACACTGATAGGCACTGATATTGTTCTTTGAACCTCTCTAAATAAAAGAAAGAAGTTTAAAATAAATAGTCCCGTTTTCGTCGTAAAAGAACGGGACTATTTATGAATAGAGATTTTTGCAAAAGCCCATATTGATATCCCTAATCAACTGTTTTTATTGAACTTTAATTTTATAAAATAGGGTTTTACAAAGGTCTCGAATATTACCGTTCGTTATGGCACTTCAGTGGAATAACAATTCCAGAGTCTTTTAATTATTAATGTGTAATAAACCATCCAACCATTTTTTCCAGGCTAAAAATTTGCTCAGCAGCCTTTCATTTTTTGATTGAATCACAATTTCAATAATTTCTTGATTGAAAGCATCAACAGGATTGTATGTCAGCAAAGCTGTGCCTTGTAAACTAGCTTCCTTTTGTTGCAAATAATAGACAGGTATGCCAATACATTGACGAATACTTTGTTGTAAGCAGGGCAGTGCTGATAGTCCTCCTGACAAATAAACTGCTCGTAGAGGGAATTGATTATGAAAATCTTCGACGATACGAACGACCCGGAAGGTAATGGCTTCCAGTAGCAGCGTGGCTATTTGTTGCTGTGTCAGCGTTGAAATAGAGTGTGAAAAAAATAAACCATAGTCTTGGCGAAAATAAGGGGCGCCTAATCCACTCGGTTCCGCGATACAAAAAATATCGTTACTGGCCATATCTTCAATGACGCAATCTTTGATTGGAAAACGAGCTAAAGCGACAGCAATAGAATTAAGCGTGCCTTCGATGGCAAATTGAGGAGTTTCATGAGCGGGTTGATAAATCAGCGTTTGTAGATAACCATTTAAGATTGGAAATGGTTGCTTGATACTGCGCATCACGAATCCTCCTGTGCCTAGATTAATCAAGGCGCGATCCGATGATGATGCGAGAGTAGGGTGTTGGCCAATACAAGCTAAGAAGGCTGCTGATTGATCAGCGATACTCGTAGTTAAGATGAGTTCAAATGGTTTGAGTGGAATATTTAGCTGAGTCGAGGATTGAATATCAGGCAGAATATCAATGGGAATCTCAAATAACTCACACAGGGTTTTTGACCAGCGTTGTTGATGAATATCCATCAGTAACGTTCGCGCCGACATGGAAGCATCTACGATAAAGTGTTGTCCTTCTGTCCAACGCCAGATAAGAAAGGTATCTAACGTGCCCACTAACCATTCTTTTTTCAGTAATTTGTCGCGCCAGGATGGGTTTTCTTGCAATAGCACGTTAAGTTTTGGAGCGAAGTAGTAGGGGGTTAAACGTAATCCAGTCAATTGTTGAATTACTTGGATTGATGATTGCAATCGTGTGCAACATTGAATTCCCCGGTCATCTTGCCAGGAAATTAATGGCGTTATCGGATTTCCGCTAGTTTTATCCCAAATCAAAAAAGATGAACGCTGACTACATAAACCTAACGGTGGTTTTTGATCGGTATTCTCAAGACACTGTTTGACAACTTGTTCGGCTATTTTTAAATAAGATAGCGCGTCACTTTCATAATGTCCGTTATCGGTATTGATGTGAGGTGCATTTTGCTGAGTAATATGATACAGCATTCCTGCAGCATCCATTAAGGCTGCTTTGATCGAAGTTGTTCCTAAATCCAGCGCAATAGCTGAAAAGATGGTGTTATTCGTAATCACAACATCGATCCATTTCCTTGGTGATTCTGTCGGTATCCCATTGCAATATAGCAGAGACACTGCGTGCGATTTGCTCAAGTGTGGCTCGACTGAGCTTGGTTAAAATGAGTAAAGGCATACGGCGACGTAACAAATCGTCTAAATGCATTACCATCTCGAATTGAGCGCAATGAATCAAATCGGCATAGATAAGCGGTACAGATGGAGTGATACGGTGTGCTAATTGTGGTTGCTGTTCAATTTGCTGGAAAATAT
>JAJHPK010000031.1 GCA_020890945.1 Nitrosomonas sp. | reverse complement strand
GAATTGCTTACGCGTCGATTCGATCAACGGCGCCGCCAATGATTCGGTGAGCTTGATTTCGGTTTTACAGTTTGGGCAGATAATCGTTGGTTCTGTCATCGCAATTTTCCTCATTCAACTCATGCGGCAATATTTGCCGGCTTAACTGTTTCTCTGCGCTAAGGAATTCAGTACAGAAAACGCTATAACACAGGCTGTATATACCCTGCTGCCTTCTGGCATGATCATTGCTGTCAATTATGTCAGTAATTCATTATAAACCGGTAGTATGCAACCTTCAGGAATCCTTATGAAAATTAAATATGAAAGTTTGGAACTCGGTCAATTCATACCACTGCATTATCATCACAATATGCTGAATGATACTGTCCGCATGCAAGGCTTTAAAGATGCGATTGATTTAGTGGTCAAACCCGGCGCCAAGGTATTGGAGCTTGGTGGTGGCACCGGCGTGCAATCATTCTTTGCCGCACAAAAAGCGCAGAAAGTTTATTGTATCGAACGCAATCCGGAACTGATTAGTGCTGCGCGTAACCTGCTGGCGCAAAACAATAACGGAGACAAAGTGGAAGTGATTCAGGCCGATGCCATGCATTACCTGCCGCCGGAACCGGTCGATGTGGTGATCTGTGAAATGCTGCATACTGGTCTGTTACGCGAAAAGCAAATGCCGGTGATCGATTCGTTCAAACAACGCTACTTGAAGAAATTTGGCGGACCATTGCCTGTCTTTATTCCCGAAGCGAGTATTCAGGCGATCCAACCCATACAACACGATTTTCACTTTGCAGGCTTTTACGCTCCAACCATTCAATTCCAGAATCCTTACGCCATTCAGGAACGCAGTAAGGGCCTGGGAGATCCCGAGGTATTCCAATTACTGGCTTATGCCGAGCCGTATAGCCAAACCTGCCAATGGGACGGGGAAATTCTGATTACCGAAGACGGTCAACTTAATGCCTTGCGGGTCATTACCAAGAATTTACTGGCCATCAATATGGCAACGTGCAGCACCATCGATTGGCACACGCAATACATCGTCTTCCCGTTAGCCGAATCCATCAAAGTTTCCAAAGGCGATCACGTTTCCATCCGCTTCAGTTACCAGGGTGGCGCACCCTTGAATGCCCTGACGGATGCATTGCAAGTCCGTCTGATAAGTAAGCAAATGCCCGTCTTGGAATTGGCGTTGGAAGCGTTGAATCGTTCAGCAAAACTTCAACCAAGCAATATTGAAAATGCCGGTGTCTTGTAATTGCCGTTAGTTTAAGAATCCCCTTCTCATCATTTGATCTCACAACTAGCTGCCAAGCGCGATATCTATTGCTCTTGGCAGTGAACAATGTAATACACCAGTTAACTGCTTCACCAGTAAATATCGTAGTTTCCCATTGCAGCGACTGCAGCTATCACCTGGATTAATGCCCCATAAAGTCCAAGAACCGGTAAGATCATCAAAAATGTCCTCATACTTCAGAAAGCATCGAATAAATTCGCTCCGCGCACCCTGCAGCAAGACCGCGGGTTATTACTACGCAGAAAACAAAAAACGGCGCGCTGTGCTGACTTCAAAAACACAAACTATAATGTTCTACGTGGCAAAACTACGAGAAATCCCAAGTTAAAAAACAAAAAATGCATAAAAAGACTGAAATGGCTCAGCACAATTTGAAATTATTCGGAATAGAAGCAGCAAAAGGCCGGTGGGTGTTTGTGGCGATCGGATTGTTGATCAATATTTGCCTAGGATCGATTTATGCCTTCAGTGTCTTCAGAAAACCATTGGAAAGTTTGTGGGGAATCACGTCGAGCCAGAGCGGGTATCCGTTCATGGTGTTTCTGGCAGTATTTGCCGTTACGATGCCGCTGGCGGGCAATCTGATCGAGCGCTGGGGGCCACGAATGACAGCCACGCTCGGTGGTTTACTGGCAGGAACCGGGTGGATCGCGGCGAGTTTTTCTGCGGATATCGCCACTTTGACATTATTGTACGGCGTCATCGGCGGCGCCGGAGTGGGCATCGTGTACGGTTGTCCGATTGCCGTCGTGGTCAAGTGGTTTCCGCGTCACAGCGGATTAGCGATCGGATTGACGGTCATGGGGTTTGGCGTATCGGCATTGCTGATCGCGCCGCTGATGAAAGCGATGATTTTGCAACCGGAGATCGGGATCATGCATACATTTCTGTACCTTGGCATTGTATTCACCATCGCCATTGCTCTCCTGGCGCAGTTACTGCGTTTCCCGCCGGGTGAATGGAATCCTGCCGGATCCGGTACGCTGAACGCCGCACCGGTACCGCCCGCTTTGAGCTTAAACCGGCAAGCCATGTTGAAAACCACAAGTTTCTATGCGCTGTGGGCAACGTACACCATCGGTTGCTTGGCGGGATTAATGGCCATCGGCATTGCATCCCCGGTTGGCACCGAAGTGGCGCAATTGGATGCAACCACCGCAGCGCTTGCGGTGTCGTTGTTTGCGGTATTCAACGGACTGGGGAGACCGCTGTTCGGTGCCTTAACCGATAAGCTCGGCCCGAAGCACACCGCAGTGATTTCGTTTGCGATGACCCTTAGCGCATCTTTGCTGTTATTCTTTTTCGGACAAGGCAACTCCATGCTGTATCTGTTGGCATTCTGCGTGCTGTGGATGTGCCTGGGCGGGTGGCTAGCAATAGCGCCGACCGCGACCGGTATGTTTTTTGGAAAACTCCATTATGCACAGAATTACGGCATAGTGTTTACCGCCTACGGTGCCGGTGCTATCCTCGGAACACTGCTATCCGGCAGCATCAAGGACATCACCGGCAGCTATTTGCACGTATTTCCAATAGTTGCCGGACTAGTACTGTTTGGAATGCTGATCGCCGCGATAGGATTGAATCCTGCAAAAATCGATCAAGCACGTTAAAGCACTCCGGCCCCAAAGATTTTTATTGCGCAACTTAAAGATTATCCAGTGGACTTACAACCGCTTTGCCGCCCTTATTTAAAACATGCGTATAAATCATCGTTGTCGAAACATCGCTATGGCCCAGCAGCTCCTGTACCGCGCGAATATCGTACCCATTCTGCAACAAATGGGTGGCAAAGGAATGACGCAATACATGCGCGGCCAAACCGATTTATTGATTTGTGCGCGCTGCGCTGCAATGCGTACGGCTTTTTGCACGGACTGCTCATACAGATGATGGCGGCGCGTCATACCACTGCGGGGATCTATCGAGCGCACCGGCGAAGGAAAAACATACTGCCAACCCCATGATTTATCGGCATGCGGATACTTGCGCTCCAAGGCATTGGGCAAATAAACCGCGCCGAAACCTCGCGCGGCGTCAATACCACCGGCAAGCGTTTGGCCGCTTTCGCTTCCACCATTTCTTTCAGCCGCGGCATATCAATATTCAATACTTCCCGATACAAAAACAGCAAGACTACTTTCGCCTGCCCTTGCGTGGATGCAGCTACATTTCGCTCAACTGCAAGATGCGTCAAAAATACTTCTACTTCCGACACTCCCATCTCTTTCGGATGCCGTTTGCCATGAAACAAAATAAAGCGCCTCGCCCAATCAACGTAGGGATTCTCGGTGCGAATGGAATAGTGTCTGGCGCGTATACGCTCGCGCACCCGATCCAGTAGTTTTGCAGGATTATTCATCCGCGTTTTTTTAGGTTCTCATAAAAAGCACAAGTATTATATA
>JAJHPK010000069.1 GCA_020890945.1 Nitrosomonas sp. | reverse complement strand
CAATTATATCCATCTCTATCACTCCAGAGTTCTCCGGCAAAATGCCGGTAATTTATCATCTCAGAGTGGATACTTTTCAACGCTGTTTTCCACTCAACCCTGGATAGTTTTGCATGACGATTGACAGACTTCCTAAACGGTTTACTGAGCAACAAATGATTATGCAAATATAAGATCATTGCGCCCTCATAGTCAGAAATGACTGATTGATAGTGAATATTCTTCGCTCATTTGCGGAAAAATGCTAAAAGATACCTCGTCTATTGATGCCAAAAGAAAGGTATGATGACTTGGCAGTACTTAGAATCATTTATGTCTTCACCGAGACCAATAAGTTGCAAATTTAACAAAGGATTTGCTATGGCAAAAATCATTCTATTGGTTTCTTTATCAGTCGCATTATTGTTTCATGTTTATTTTCTTATGAGTCATGATGGTAGCTTGTTGGGTTTTGAGTTACTTGGGTTATTGATCGCTTTTGCTTGTTCAATGGTGATGTTAGGTAATAGTTGAATTATTTAAGCAGGAAGCTTTTAACCAATAAAAAAAGACCGGAAGAATATAAAACCCTTCCGGTCGCTGTATGAAAAACAATGATTTACGGTTACCCGTATTCTTGATAACGGTTAGTAGTGATGAGACTTTAACGTTTCAGAATTACCAGAGGCTGTTAACATTATTTGCCGCAGTATGATGTACTGCATAGCATAAATTATTTTATTTCTATCAAATGCTTGCAATATATATTAACGAGCAATTGTTATTTCTTTTTGCTCGTATCCTTGGCACTTTCTGCGGCGCTTAATTTTTCTTCAATTGTGGCAGATGGAATCATTCCGCCAACAACTGTGCCATCGGCAAAAATCAATGTAGGCGTTCCGGAGACTTTATTTTCTCGACCTGCTTTAACCAGAACATCCAATGGTGTTTCACATTCTTTGTCTGCTGGTGCTACGCCTTTCAACATAAAATCGTCCCATGCTTTAATTTGATTTTCAGAACACCAAATCTTTTTCGAGACTTCCATTGATCCATTCAACACAGGATAAAGCAGCGTATAGATAGTAACGTTGGTGATATTCTGCAGTTCTTTTTCCAATCGTTTGCAGTAAGGGCAGTTGGGATCGGTAAAAATGGCGACATGGCGTTTACCGTTGCCTTTGACGATCTTGATTGAGGATTGCAGAGGTAGAGAATCCAATGGAATACGGCGCGCGGCTTTAATTTGTTCGATTCTTTCATGGGTCATGCTGGTACGGGTTTTGGCGTCCACCAAATGACCAAAAAAGAAGTACTTAGCTTGCTCATCGGTATAAAAAACTTCATCGCCTACCACGACTTCATAAAGACCGTTGAAATAGGGTGTTTTCTTTAAACTTTCAATTTTATGCCCAGCAAAATGCTCTTGAACATTTTTCTTTATGGTTTCTTCATCTGCATAAACGTTGAAACAAAATGTTACTGCAAGAATGGTAACGAAATTTTTAAGCAGATTTGAACGTGCTGACATTGATTAAATTCTCCAAATGTGTGTTTAGTTTAATGCGTGTTGCATAAGATGATTCTTGATGAATGGAAGTCGATTGGTTATTTCAAGCCCTAAATTTCTCAAGCGTGCAACGGTCGGATTAGCATTGCCAAATAGTCTCTGCAATCCATCTGTGACCAATTCGAGAGCTAATATATCTTCTTTACGCGCAATTTCATAACGTCGAAGCATTATAAAATCTCCATAATCTAGTGACTGATGCTGAGAGTTTATAACATTTGCCAGTTTACGCGCATCTCGTAAACCTAAATTGACGCCTTGACCTGCCAATGGATGAATGCCGTGTGCCGCGTCACCAATTAATACCACTCGCGGCTTAACGAGTTGATCCACATGCAAAAAATTGAGTGGAAATCCTACCGGTGGTGTAATCAGCTTCATTTTGCCTAATTGATTGAGCGATGCTTCTTGAACTCGCTGGCATAAATCTTCCGGGGTTAGCTTGCATAGTTCGTGTGCATGTTGTTCATCAGTAGACCAGACAATAGAAATCCTTTTGTCAGGCAGCGGTAAAAATGCAAGAATACCATCGCGTCTGAACCATTGTCGCGCAATATGGCGATGAGATATTTCTGTTTCAAAATTAGCGACCACGCCAATCTGTTCATAAGATCTTTTGGAAGCATTGATATTAGCTTGTTTACGCACCCAGGAATTAATGCCATCTGCACCGACGACTAAATCGGCTTCAATCTGCTCGCCACTTTCTAGCTGAATACGAACATGAGAATCAAGAAACGAAGCAGACTGACATTTCTCGGAAAAAATTTGTAAATGATTGCCATGTGCGTTCAATACATTCCACGTGGAATTCTGCAATTGACGGTTTTCAACGATATAAGCCAATTGCGGCAGGCCAATTTCATAAGAACTAAAATTAATTTGCGCGCAATGATCATCGCCATACACCATCATGTCATAAACCGGTGTGATTCGCTGGCTATCGATCTGTTGCCAAATGCCAAGTTGTTTTAGAAAATCAGCACTGCCGGGACTAATGGCATAGACTCTACTATCCCAACTGGAATCAGATGGTAAAGATGAAATGGCATAAGGCTCTATTAAAGCGATCCGTAAATCAATTTTTTTTAGAGCGGCCACTAAACTCATTCCAACTAACCCACCGCCGACAATAACGATATCAAATTTCATGGAAATAAGTCATTTAAGATACTTTTTGCTTCAAATTAGAAAAAATCTTGGCTGTTTACACTCGTGTTTGCTGAGCAGTAATTAAGGCAAATATATCACGAAATGTTCAAATGCTTTCTCGAACCATCTCTTGCTGGAGATAGAGAAACAATCACAAATGACTTTATCATAAACTGTTTGTAGGATATATAACTTGAGATCTTTCCAAGGGGGCAAGCTGCATTAATCAACCGGAAAGTAAATTTCCCGAGAAAGATCAATCCATCGATCGATTAAACGCTTTAAGAAACATCCGATTGGCTATTTTTACATCGATATTGCCGAGATAAGGCTTGAGGAAAGCAATCTGTATCTGTTCGTCAAATCGGCCGCTTAAGAAAGAGTTCGTCCATGCAAAGGTGCATATAAAATCCGAAAAGAAAATATCAACGGCATTGGTATTTCTTCGCAACTCAATGTTTCCATGCCGTTCCTTATAGAATGCTACGATCATGATCAATAACGGCGGCCAACCTATCATCTACCACGTTATCGCAATGACCAACAGCACAGTGAAACGCATAAGTTCGATCTTTGCTGTAAAGATCGCGGAATTGAGCCCCTACTTACAAAACCCAAACATCCCTAAACTAATAGACAACTCGAACACACATGAATCGAACCATTAAGGAAGAAGCTACCATAAAGCACTAAGTTGAAACGCAAATCAGTTAGCAAAATCCTCGATTCCTTCCAACTACTACATTGTAGTTTCATAACCTAAACAGTCTACAATGACCTATCGTCATTGTAGACTGTCATCTTAGAGAACGAGGCTCTGCGATTTCGACTATACAGTTTAATATGCAATCAACGTGCAAATATTACAGATGATTGCCAATCTGGATAATTTTTGCGATTGACGGAACACCAGCTGAGTTCCAAACAAACAACATATAATAGCCTGGAGGTGCGACGTTGGCATTTGCAGGCGATTTTAACGTCACAATTTTTCCTTTGCTGGGTATGGCCAAGTTAAAAAAACGAGCCTCGACGTCAAGATTATGAGTAGCAGCGCCTACACGCAAAAGCGTTACTCGGTTAATTATTTCATCAGATTCCACAGAGAAAGATTCGTTCCAACCAATCATACTTTCCGGAGCAGCAATAATATCTGGTCGAAAATCAAATTGCCCACTGCCGTCCTTTTTATATAAATAAGAAGGATAGTAAATTTCTCCATTCAGTTGCTTTAATGGCCCAGGTGCCCCGCCTCCACCAGTTATAACCGAACCATCTGGTAGTAAAACGGACGCGGAGTGATATAACCGATAGGTTGATGCACTGGCAGCTGATGTCCACGAATTCGTTGCAGGATTCCAAATCTCTGAGGTTAATGTCGCACCTGTTAGGCTATTTCCTCCTGAAGATCCGCCGTTTACCCATACTCTACCATCAGCTAATACCGTGGCGCTTCCATACAATCGCTCCGCGCTGGGCGCACCTGTAAGAGTTACTGTAGGATCGCCATTACCATTGATATCGACAACAACAGCAGTCTTATTTCGCCTTAAAGAAAGAATTTTACCTGGCGAAAACATAACACTCGGTAATTCCCATCGCCCTGATTTAGGTTTTGTAGTTGGATACTTTGTAATCGTTCCCGTACCAGAATAATCTAGCTTGTACGCGCCATCGAAGTGGCCAAGAATAAAAATTTTGCCACGCGGATCAATCCACGCGCGTGGATAATACCAGGATGACGCTCCTAAGGCTCCATAGGCATAATCATCGGAAGCAGTAGTTAATGATCGCCAACTGCCATCAGCTGCACGCACTTCGGGAATGGGCGAATAAGACGCAGCGGTAGCCGGTTTCGTAGGGCTGCCTGCAAAGAATCTATCGTTCCTACCCCCCAGCACAATATGCTCCCCCGTTGGTGAGGTAACACTAGTAGCATACCAGCGTTTATAAGCCATTTGTTGAGGTTGACGAATAAGTGTACTAGTCACAGGATCAAAAATGTTGACATCGCTATTTGCGTAATTTCTCAATCCATTGACCAATGCATCGCCACCCACGACTAATGCCTGACCCGTTGCTGGAATAATCGAATGCCCTGCGCAAAAAATATCAGTATTAGTGGTGTTTTGTAATACCGTAAACGCGGAGCTACCAGTACCTAAAGAAGGATTCCAAATTGCATAATTCAATTTTGCGTTTTGTGCTCCTGTTTCGGTAGTGCCATAGGCAAAAATTCTGCCATCTGGCAACAGCATCATTGCGATAGGAATGATAGGCCAATTATGCTGAGGACCAAATGCCCCAGTCAAATGCGCTGATGAACCTGCAGCCATGATTAGCGACGTATTACTGCTAAATAATAAACCAAGAAATAAAGTTAATAGAAATTTTCTAATTAAATTTTTTAAAGGATTAAAATTGATCAATTGAAGAGACATGATATTCTCGGCACTATAAAAGAGTATAAAAATAAACCCGTTACGTTATATTGTTAAAAATCTAACAATCTGAAAAAATAGTGCTGCATTAAGACACTGATAAGAATATGATTTATAACAAACTACATCATACTTGCCACACTCATCATAAATAAAATAAAAAATATAACAAATTTATTATTTATCGCACTATTTTATTCACCAATACGCAGTGTTTATTGTTACACATTCAAGAGTAATGGATGCAACTTTTATATATTGATTTCCTCCTGGGATATTTGGCAAAGATATCCTAGAAATTTACATAATTCCTAGGATAAACCTACTAGGATTTTTTCAATGAAACTCGCAAACACTACTTTACGCCTTGCTTCAAACTTGCCTCTATAAAATCACTAAGATCGCCGTCTAAAACACTTTGCGTATTTCCGATCTCGACATTGGTACGAAGGTCTTTGATTCTGGATTGGTCCAGTACATAGGAGCGAATTTGGTGCCCCCAACCGATATCTGTTTTGGTATCTTCGATGGCTTGCTTTTCTTCATTGCGTTTGCGCAATTCGGCTTCATAGAGTTTTGACTTAAGCATCGAAAGTGCATCGGCTTTATTACGATGCTGCGAACGACCACTTTGACATTGCACCACGATTCCGGTGGGATTGTGCGTGATTCGGATCGCTGAGTCGGTTTTGTTAATATGCTGTCCACCCGCACCAGACGCCCTAAAAGTGTCGATGCGCAGATCGGCGGGATTGATTTCGATTTCGATGGTGTCATCGATCTCGGGATAAACAAATACGCTGGCAAATGAGGTATGACGACGATTGTTTGAATCAAAAGGTGATTTTCTAACAAGGCGATGCACACCCGTTTCGGTTCGCAAGTAACCATAGGCATACTCGCCAATCACTTTCAAACTGGCACTTTTAATTCCAGCGACATCACCCGGCGATTCCTCCAAAATTTCCACGTTGAATTGCTGTCTTTCGCAGTAACGTGCATACATCCGCTCGAGCATAGCAGCCCAATCTTGCGCTTCTGTTCCGCCAGAACCCGATTGAATGTCGATAAAACAGTTTTTGGCATCCATCGGATCGGAAAACATACGCCGAAATTCAAGATTGGCAACCGATTCTTCCAATCCCGCAACGTCATGCGCAATGCTTTCCAATGTAGGAACATCGGATTCTTCGCGCGCCATTTCAAACAACTCACCAGTATCCCCTAATTTTTGACGCACCGACTCTAATGTTAAGACAGTATCTTCGAGCAGTTTTTTTTCTCGGTTGATTTCTTGCGTGCGTTGTGAGTCATTCCAAATAGCAGGGTCTTCGAGTAATCGCGATAATTCACTTAGCCGCGTTTGCTTACTTTCAAAGTCAAAGAAACCTCCGTAATTCATTAGATCGGCTGGTTAAATCTTGAAGTTGGTTAGCAATAGCGTTAATTTGTTCGGCTTCCATGGTATGACCCTAATCGGATGTTGAAATTGTTGTAATTATATCAACTGCACACCTTATTTTCGTGAAATATACTGTTTAATTCGTTGTGCGCTCGAATATAGTGCCCTCTACCACAGTAAAAAAATTATAATTTTTCACCGCGTGTTGATCTGTTCAACAATTTTGTACGCTTTTCCAATCAGTCATTCATTCTTGAATCATGACCAAATTTATTGCACTCATTCCAGCAGCAGGCTCGGGTTCGCGCATGGGGAATGCGTTACCCAAACAATATCTAACGCTTGGTAATCACCCAATGATTTACTATGCAATCAAAACCTTAAGCAGTAACGCAAACATAGCGAAGGTGTTTGTCGTGCTGTCACCCGAGGATCAAGATTGGGATCATTATGATTGGCACGAATTTTCTGCAAAATTGATCGTCTTAAACTGCGGTGGAGCCACTCGCGCAGAAAGTGTTTGCAACGGTTTACTTGCCATGCAACAAAATAATGCGGTGGACACACAAGATTGGATTTTAGTTCATGATGCAGCACGACCGTGTTTAACGACTTTGCAATTGGATAAATTAATCGAAGAAGTTTGTGAAGACCCTGTTGGTGGCTTATTAGCGGTTCCTGCAGCCGATACGCTGAAGCGTGGCGATGCGAAACATCGAATCGTTCGCACCGAATCCAGGGAAAACATTTGGCAAGCACAAACACCCCAAATGTTTCGTCATGAATTATTAGTCAAAGCATTGCAACAAACCGAAGGTAAAATGATCACCGATGAGGCCAGTGCTATCGAAGCAATGGGGTTGAGTCCCAAACTTGTTATTAGTGATAGTTACAATTTCAAAGTGACTTATCCTCAAGATCTGGCTTTAGCAGAATTAATTATTTACAAAAGGAGTATCGCGTGAGCACGTTGCGAATTGGACAAGGATTTGATGTACACCAACTGGTCGAAGGCCGTCCACTAATCATTGGTGGTATCACAATCCCACATGAAAAAGGGTTACTAGGACATTCCGACGCAGATGTGTTATTACACGCTATTTGTGATGCACTAATTGGCGCTGCAGGGTTGGGTGATATCGGCAAGCATTTCTCTGATTCGGACCCACGCTATAAAAATATTGATAGCCGTATTCTTTTGCGCAATGTCTATCGTTTATTAACCGATAAAGCATACAAAATCGTCAATATCGACGCGACTATTATCGCGCAATCGCCCAAGATGGCGCCGCACATACCTGGCATGATTGCCAATATCGCGCAGGATTTAGAAATACTCCCAGAAAACATCAATCTCAAAGCGAAAACCGCTGAGCACTTAGGCGCAGTTGGCCGCAAAGAAGGCATCGTTGCAGAGGCCGTATGCCTGATCGAACGTACCATTGCTTAAACCAATAGCGGTATTATTTTTCTGAAATAACGAAACGAGTCCCATAACAATGACAGAAGCAAATCAATCTGATAGCAACGAAGACTCGTTAACGCCGCTGGCCCAGGTTTCCAATTTGCTGCGAAGGTATCGTTTAGTCGATGGCTTAATACATTTGCAAAATGATTCTTCTGAAGAAGCATTAGCCGATTCTGCTGTCCAAAAACAGAATTTAGCGGAACTTCAACACTATCTCGATCAACTGCACCCTGCTGATATCGCAGTGATTCTCGAAGCTTTGCCATTAGATGACCGGCTTTTAATTTGGGGCATGGTTAGAACGGAGAATGATGGAGAAGTGTTACTCGAAACATCGGATGCCGTACGTGAAACATTGATTACTGACATGCACAGTCATGAGTTGGTAGCCGCAACCGAATTTCTCAATGCCGATGAAATTGCTGATTTGGCACCTGATTTGCCGCAAGAAGTCATCGATGATGTGTTTCGCTCCTTACCGGTTGAAGAACGAGAACAACTGCGTGCAGCGATGTCGTATGCCGAAGGCTCGGTCGGCGCTTTGATGGATTTCGATGTCATTACAATTCGTGAAGATGTTCGTTTAGAAGTCGTATTGCGTTACCTGCGTCGGTTTGAAGAACTTCCCGATCATACCGATCAATTATTTGTGGTCGATCGAGAAGAGCAACTGCAAGGCGTATTGTTGATAAGCCAATTATTAGTCAGCGATCCTGAAATGCTGGTCGCCGACGTCATGACCAAAGAAATGATCAAGTTATGTCCGGATGATGTCGCTCAACAGGCCGCAAACGCATTTGAGCGGTATGACTTGGTTTCAGCGTCGGTAGTTGATGCCAGTGGTAAATTATTGGGTCGCGTGACGGTTGATACGGTTATCGATTTCATCCGTGCAAAAGCGGAAAATGAAGCCTTAAATCTTGCTGGGCTAAGCGAAGAAGAAGATTTATTCGCCTCCGTTTTTCAAAGTGTCAGAAATCGTTGGGTTTGGTTGGCCATCAATCTAGTGACCGCTTTTGTCGCCTCGCGGGTGATTGGTCTTTTCGAAGATTCGATTGAAAAATTGGTTGCGTTGGCTGCCTTGATGCCAATTATAGCCGGAATCGGCGGCAACTCAGGCAACCAAACTATTACCATGATCGTTCGCGCTATGGCGCTCGATCAAATTCAACGACGTAGCGCTTGGAAATTACTTGCTAAGGAAGTCGGGGTCAGTGTTATTAACGGAATCTTGTGGGGAACCGTGGTCGGAATATTCACCTTTGCAATGTACCACGATCCTGAGTTAGGGCTTGTCATGATGCTGGCGATGTTGCTCAATTTAGTGCTCGCAGCTTTGCTTGGTGTTTTAATACCGCTTACGCTGCGCAAATTTGGACGTGACCCCGCATTAGGATCAAGTGTCATGATTACAGCGGTTACCGATAGCGGGGGCTTTTTTATTTTTCTAAGTTTAGCAACTTTCTTTTTATTGTAGATCTAGGGGGTATAGCGATAAACTGCCAACCGAACAATTTTGACCACAACGGTCGATGATGTTTCAAATCATCTTGCTGAATTAGCGGCACAGCTCGCCAGAGGCTTCATTTGAAAAAAATATGCGCATGCTCAAGAAAGCAAAAAACGGAATAAATGCATGAAGATATGGTCATAAATTCATAGAAAAATCAGTTTTATTGAAAAATAATTCAGTATTTTCAGAGCATAGTTAGCCATTTATTAACGGAAGATCATTTAATCAATAACATTTTTTGCAGTAAGATCTTTTACATTTAATTAATCTTAGTTGTTACAAATAAGTTGAAGTACATCAAAAATTTCACATAAGTTGTTGTTTGCGCACAACACATTTTTAATATTTCCTTGACAGTCAATGGTAGCTTATATAAGCTGCGGTGTGGTCAAATATGACACAGTCATATATTAAGCAACGTCAACGGTAAGCGTTTGAATGATAATTTTTCAGCCAAAAGAACGTAAGTTTTTACATATTTATGATCAGCGTTGGCACGCGCGGCCGGATTTTTTTGCTTTTTTTTATGGAAGAAGCGAAATGATTAGTACTATTACTTCGAGGGGAAGATCTTGAGTTCGACAATAACCAAGTTGAACGCTCCGCTAACGCAAGCGTTTGATTTTCAACCTTCAAGCGAATTACAAATAACACCTACGCTCAATACGTTAACTCAGAAGTTAGCGGGTTTTGATACCTTAACGAGCGCTTTGGAGTACGCGGCAAAAGGAATTACTGGCTATAATTTTTACGATGCTAGAGGAAACTTACGTTCGGTTTTACCATATAGTGCATTAAGGGAAAACGCGAGAGTCATAGCAAAACGTTTATTTAGCCTAAATTTGCCTCGTGGTGAACGAGTGGCGATTATTGCCGACACTTCTCCTGAGTTTGTTGAGCTGTTTTTTGCATGTCGCTATGCAGGTTTAGTTCCATTTGCGATGCCTGTTCCGGTTAACCTGGGCAGCCACGCGATATATGTACAACAGCTTAGAGGCATGCTCGAAAGTGGCCAGGCAACTATTGCCGTGGCAAACATCGATTATGTAGGTTTTTTGAAAGAAGCTGCGGAACATGTCGGAAGCTTACAATGGATAGGAACTCCAGCAGAACTGAGTAAGTTACCTATTAAAGACATTGATTTTCAAGAGAACCATCCTGACGAAACAGCCTATTTACAATTTACTTCTGGGAGTACGAAAGCGTCTCGAGGCGTAGTAATCACAGAACGTGCCTTGATGTGTAATTTACAAGGAATTGTGCAAAATGGTTTGGAAATAAAACCAACTGATCGTTCAGCTTCATGGCTGCCCTTTTATCACGATATGGGGTTGGTAGGTTTAGTTTTGGCGCCAATGGTTACCCAACTTTCTGTTGATTATCTGGCGACCAGAGATTTTGCTATAAGACCGTTACAATGGCTACGAATTATAAGCCGTAATCGTTGTACGGTTGCATTTAGTCAACCTTTCGGCCTCAAATTATGCGCCATGAGAGCAAGAGATTCCGATTTGAAAGAATTGGATTTGAGTAGCTGGCGGGCAGCAGGTATTGGCGCGGAAATGATTAGACCTGAAATCCTGAGAAATTTTGCAGAGAAATTTGCATCTGCGGGATTCGATGCAAATGCTTTTCTGCCATGTTATGGCTTAGCTGAATCTACCCTCGCTGTAACTTTTTCTAAAATAGGCACAGGCTGTAAAAGCATTCAAATAGACAGTAAAGCACTAATTGATAAAAAAGTGGCTGTACGAATACAGGCAGAAGGTCGCAAGCAAAGTGAATTTGTAAATTGCGGGCGCCCTTTACCAGGTCATATCGTCAAAATAACCAATGAGGATGGCAAACAACTGCCTGAAATGATGGTTGGTAGTGTTTTAGTACATGGCGACAGTGTAATGACCGGTTATTATAATAATGCTGAAGAAACCAATAAAGCATTGAAACCAGGTAGCTGGCTAGACACGGGTGATATCGGTTTTCTTTTTGAAGGCGATTTATATATTACAGGTCGTCGTACTGACGTCATCATTGTCAATGGCCGTAATATTCGCGCACAAGATATTGAGGAATTAGCTGAACAACAACCAGAAGTAAGATCGCGTGAAGCCTCGGCGTTTGGTGTAAGCGATGAAGATGGCACAACTACGATCGTTTTAGTCATTGAATGCAGACTTGCAGCCACTACTGAACGCCAGTCGTTGACAACTCGCTTGCAGCAGTTAGTGTATATGGCATTTGGTGTAAATTGTGTCGTGGAACTGGTGCCGCCTCATACTTTACCGAGAACATCTTCAGGGAAACTATCTCGTTTCGCTGCCCGTCAAGGCTATATCCAAAGAACCAATTTGAATGATACGCAGCTATCTGCTGTGGAATCAGGCGATAGATAAAACAGAAATGCCGAAACTTGTAGCGGTAACGGGCGCTACAGGTTTCATTGGCAAAAACCTCATCGAAAGACTCATTCAGAATGGTTATAGCGTTCGCGCACTTACGCGGAAATTACAACCTGACCGTGAGTCTATTGAATGGATTCAGGGTGATTTAGATAATCACATTGCATTACGTCGTTTGGTTTGTGATACCTCATTTGTGATTCATTGCGCTGCAACAACAAGAGGTAATTCATTCGATCAATTTGCACACATCAACATTCAAGGCACGCAAAATCTTTTAGAAGCAATCGTTGAACAACCCCAAATTCCGCGTTTTTTATACATTTCATCTTTGGCGGCTAAAGAACCGCAACTTTCTTGGTATGCACGTAGCAAATACCTATCTGAACAAGAACTGATTAAGTATTCTGATCAACTAAGTTGGACAATTTATCGCCCCACAGCCGTATATGGGCCTGGGGATAAAGAATTAAAACCGCTCTTCAAAGCAATGCGGCAAGGTTTCTTGCCTGTTGTCGGAAAAATAGAAAATCGATTCGGATTATTGCACGTGAATGATTTAGTAGCAGCCATGCTATGTTGGTTATCTTCAAAAGAAAATATACAAGGAAAGTTTGAGCTTGATGATGGCAATCCTGATGGCTATAGTTACCAAAGCTTATCGAAGTTAGCCGAGCATGAATGGCAACAAACTATACGATGTATCGCAATCCCCAATACATTGATTCGCGCTGTCGCTTCCACCAACTTATTCTTGTCTAAAATACTGCAATACTCTCCCATGCTAACACCTGGCAAGGTGAATGAACTACAGCATGACAACTGGGTGTGCGATAACGCACCACTACAACGGGTTCTTCCTGAATGGAAGCCCCGTATTCGTTTACAAGATGCGTTATCTACAGTAATCTAATCAAAGACCAAATTCCTATAAATAATGTATGAGTGAAACAGATTACAACCAAATCGTTCAATTACTTTGTGATCGCCTAACCAGCTTATCTAAAGTGCCAGAAGTGAGTATTGCGCCTGAAACCAATCTTATAACCCAATTATCGATTGATTCCATCAAGCTTCTGAATTTAATAATGGAAATTGAAGATACTTTCGATATTTCGATTCCTATTAATGCACTTACTGATATCCAAACGGTTGGTGAATTAGCCGCATTAGTACATAAAATCAAATCGGCCTCATAATGAACTTACTTGAAAAACTTGATGCAGCAGCGACTGCGAGAAAATCTTTACTACCTGATGGCGTAGGCGCTTTTGGCATTCCCATCGAGGAAGTGTATTCGGCCACGGAGGCTCGTATTGGCGATCGGCGCGTATTGTTATTAGGAACCAATAACTATCTTGGGCTTACCTTTGCACCGGAATGTATTCAAGCAGCACATCAAGCAATTGATAAAGAAGGCACAGGAACAACCGGTTCCCGAATGGCAAACGGAAGTTATTTCGGCCATCGTGCTTTAGAGAGAGAATTTGCCGATTTCTATCAATGCAGCAACGGCATCGTATTTACCACCGGGTACCAAGCAAATCTCGGCACCATTTCCGGCCTGGTTGGGCCAGGCGATACCGTACTGATTGACGGAGATTCGCACGCAAGCATCTACGATGGATGCATACTGAGCGGCGCAGACATCGTGCGTTTTAAACACAATGACGCGGCCGACATGGAAAAACGACTGCGCAGGCTGGGTAATCGTGTCGAAACAACGCTGATCATCGCTGAAGGCATTTACAGTATGCTTGGTGACCAAGCGCCATTGGCTGAAATCATTAAAATCAAGAAACAATATGGTTGTATTTTGCTATTGGACGAAGCGCATTCGCTTGGTGTGCTTGGAGAAACAGGACAAGGTTTAGTCGAAAAAACAGGATTACTCAACGAAGTCGATTTTATCACCGGCACTTTCAGTAAAAGTTTGTGCAGCATCGGTGGTTTTTGCGTCAGTAACCATCCGCAACTTGAGCAATTGCGTTACGTGAGCCATCCGTATATTTTTACAGCCTCACCCTCACCCGCTACCATTGCATCAACGCGAGCAGCTCTAGAATTGCTTCGCAAAGGTAGCCATTTGCGTGAACAATTATGGAAAAATTGCACGCAACTTTATACCCAACTTAAGCAAACGGGTTATCAATTAGGGCCTGATCCGGGACCTGTCATCGCCGCTATTTTAGAAACCCCGCAACAAGCATTGCTGATGTGGAAAAGCTTATTGGAACACAACATTTACGTGAATCTCATTCTGCCTCCAGCAGCACCCGAAGGAAAATCACTGGTACGCTGCAGCGTTAATGCGGCTCACACTTCGGAACAAATACAATATGTAGGAGATACATTTGCGAAACTATACGATCTGGTAAATGCGTAATTTGAAAAGATCGTAGCAGTAAAATCTAGCAATTTATTTGTCGAAGGAAAGTTTCGTTAACGATTGACTATAAGGTACGTGGCATGAATACCATCGCAAAACTGATCTGCATAACCGTTTTTCTTGTTTTGTCGAATAATAACTATGCCGTGGAAATCGTCTATGACGGGCAGGATTGTTTCAATACAGTCGACGATAACGACATCACCGCGACAGGTTTATTGATCCAAAGTAAATTTGAAGTCATCGAGGATGTTGGTCAGGGAATGTACCGCCTGCGCTTGACAGGTGGGATACCAAGATTTATTAACAACAGCGGTGCGGTTTGCATTGACCATGTCACTGCATTGGGATATTTCGGATCGGGAAGTCCTGATTTAACGTTACCGCCGCAAGCGCTAGAGTCGGTGGATGCAACGGGTTATTTTAATGGACACGAATTAATAATCCTGGTTAATTCAATCGTGACAGACTTTAGTGCCGGAAGAGGTGCATTTTCCACGTTTAACACAAGTCGAGTGCAAACAATCTCGAATACGTTGATTTTTGATTATAATCCACAACAATCTCTTTTTGCATTAAAAAAACTTGTCAAAAACAAAAGCCTCACCCAAACAAACGGTACGACGAATTCTACTTTTCCCTTTCGCGAAACCGTGTCACCTTCATCAAATGATACGTTGTTAGATAAACCCAAAATACTCATCCCAGTATCACCGATTAATTATCAATTACGATAATCCATACAAACACCAGTAAAGCATGTTGAACGAGAACTTTGAACAGTTATAAATAACGGAGTAAGAATAATGGAATGGACGCCCACTACCCTAAACGGCATCGAAGTGCCAAAGTAGTGGTGCAATAAAGCCCACGAACTTGAGAGGAGCGTCCGACATGAAGATTACAACGATTGGTATTGATTTAGCAAAAGAAGTATTTCAGATTCACGGAGTGGATATGCACGGCAAGGCTGTGCTGCGCAAGAAACTGCGCCGAAGCGAGATGGCGAGGTTCTTTGCTAACCTCGAAGCCTGCTTGATCGGGATGGAAGCCTGTGGTAGTGCACATCATTGGGCTAGAAAACTAGAACTCTATGGTCACGGTGAAGCTCATGGCACCACAATTCGTTAAACCCTATGTCAAAACGAATAAAAATGATGTGGCAGATGCACAAGCCATTTGTGAAGCAGTAGGTCGACCGACGATGCGTTTTGTCGCCAAAAAGACCATTGAGCAACAATCAATTCTGTCGGTACACAAAGCAAGGCAAGGTTTTGTGAAAGCTCGAACAGCGCAGGGAAATCAAATACGTGGCTTACTTGCTGAATTTGGCATTGTTTTACCCCATAGAATTGATACGATCACTCAGCGAATGTCGGCCATACTAGAAGATGGTGAAAACGGCCTGACCAGACCATGCGGCAATTATTAGCACGCTTGACTGATCATCTCAAAGAGCTAGATAAGCAAGTCAATGAACTGGAAGCACAAATTCAGCGCTGGCACCAGGATTGTCAATCAGCATTGAAAACTGTCCAGTCATCAGCGTTGAAAATTGTCCACCTGTTTTAGTTGGTTAATCGGATTTTATACATTGTTTTCGATGCTTGAAACGGTATGAATCATTACCGGTTTCCA
>JAJHPK010000064.1 GCA_020890945.1 Nitrosomonas sp. | reverse complement strand
ACACATCAACCTGACCGGCGATTACCTCTGGCGCAGCAGCGCCAAGATCGGCGCGGGCAAGTTCAGGCCGCTACGACCGTTGCAACCGGCTTAGCGTGCTTTATTTTCCGTTTTCTGAGGCGACCCCTAATAGGAGCCACCATAACGAGGACAGAATTTGCCGTGCGACAAATTTGAACATGAGTAGTGAAATTTTATTGGATTTTTTCTGCGTTTCCTTGCAATCGGTACGCTGATTTTTACTGTCTATCGATACAACTTTGTCTCGGTGCAGGTATACTACTTTTTCATGGATATTATCCATTATGTATTACCCCTCCATGGACATTGGTTTGAATTTAATTGCTTAGCGGGTGTGGAGTGCCTTGTTGATCGATACGGGCGTGTTCGACGCGCCAGCTTGTCACGCCCTGAATCGTTACATCCATCCATAGCACCCAGCCAGTATTATTTTCGATGGATGAAAAACCGTCGAAAATGAAGTTGCCGAGGCTGTAAATGATGGGTTTTCCCCGGTAGGTTTCCGTATCTTGTACGACATGCGGGTGTGTGCCCACCACGGCATCGGCGCCAGCATCGATCATCAGACGAGCCAGTTCGCGCTGGCGATCATTAGCGATTGGTTCGTGTTCCTGACCCCAGTGCATGAAGGGGATGACGATATCCGCCTGCTTGCGTGCCTGCTGGATATCGTACACAACCTGCTCATCTTCTGACCACGCTACTCCAGATGATTTCTCGCCAGCTTCGAATACGCGCGGGAAGAATTCATCATATCCCAGCAAGGCTATTTTCAGGCCTTTGCGCTCGATGATCAGTGGCTTGTGAGCTTCACGCCAATCCATACCGCCGCCGAAATAAGGCATATTGGCCTGTTGTAAGCGAGTGATCATTTCCGAAAAGGCTTCCTTGCCGTAATCGCCTGCGTGGTTGTTGGCCAGTGATACGGCATCAACATGGTTTCTGAGCAATGGCAGTACAGCTGGAGAAGCACGGAAAGTCCAGGGTTTGTTGAGTGCTTTACCGCCTTCGGCGATGACGCATTCCAGATTGGCCACCCGAATATCGGCGTCAGTCAGTCGCGAGGCAAAGGGCTGAAAGGGATCGCCACCGCTTGCGATCAGACGTCCCGGCCCATCGGCCAGCATGATGTCTCCCATCCAAATTATGCGCACAGTAGTGCTCGGATCAACTGGCTCGGCAGCATGGGTGGGAAGGGTTGCGCTCAATATGCACATCAGCAGAATATTGGTGAGCTTGCGGCAGATCATGATTGTCCTGCCTTCAGTGCGCAGCCATAGCGCAGCTCGCGTCCAAGATAGTTTGCGTAGACATGGTTCCAGCCCGTTAAAGTAGGAATTCCATTATTCATGTTGAAAGGCGCCTGATATCGTACCTGGTGAATAATGACGGGAGGCGCCTCCTTGGCCAATTCATACACCGTCAGCGTGATGTTGCCGATCCGGTCGGGTGAGCCCAGCACGACAGCTCTAAAGCGGAAAAGGTTGTCAAAATCCACTGTGGCAGCTGAATAGGGATCGGTTGTAGCAGATTGCTGAAGCATGCGTGTTTCACTGGCATAGCGTATCTGACAGACGAGTTCTGGTGAGTTCGCCTCCGGTTCTGCGGCTGCTGCCAGCATTGTTCCCATCGAATACGATACGGCCGCCAGTGCGGCAATGAAAATCCATCGAAAGGTGAGGTGGTGAATCATACGAATTAGGTACCTCAAACAAAGTGGGGATATAGTCTACTAAATTTTATTGGATTTCTTCTGCGTTTCCTTGCAATCGGTACGCTGATTTTTACTGACTATCGATACAACTTTGTCTCGGTGCAGGTATACTACTTTTTCATGGATATTATCCATCATGTATTCCCCCTCCATTGATGTCTTCTGTTCCTCTTAATTTCCAAATTACATTCTTTTCGGTAAATTATAGGCAATGAAATCTACCCGAAAATGCCAATAGCACCAGAACCTATTATCAAACAATCCGGCAGGTGCGTTATTCAGGATTTCGCAATAGACCTTATCGTAGAAAGAAAACTTGCTTTTATAAGTAAATCTTCTAAATTTACTGCCACAGCTGTTCCTGCAGACAATACTAACTCCATCGGGGTTTTGCTTAATTCTATTCATAAGATTTATTGCGCTTGTAGTAACGTCTAAAGATTGGATTCAGGTAGCGAGTTTTTAGTACTTAAATGATGATCCAAGACCGTTTCGAACCTTGCTGGTTGTTTTAAACTCTGCTTCCAGCCAGTCCGCCCATTTGGCTGATTTAGCCATTAAATCGGTGCGATACTTGGCATTATATTTTGGAGTACGCGAATGATAATTCGCTGCTCTTGTCCAGATATCACCCGTATCATTCTTGATGTGCAAGCGAACACGCCAGGCCGCCAAATCATAAGCATAACATCCGGAATTAGCGACATGATTCGGTGTAATACCATACTTGGATAAATCTTTGAGATAAGAGGTATTGAACTGCATTGCACCGACGTCAAAAGTGCCATTACTGTTACGAACCCATTGACCCGGTTTGCCGCCCTCTTTCTCAGCTATAGCGAGCAAGATATTGGCTGGTATTTCATATTTAACGGCTGCAACAATCGAACAAACAACGCGCTCCTGGTGTTGTGGAGGCAGATCACAAACAGGCAACATCGTTAGCCTCTACAAAATCATCATGCCATAGACGGTATTGATTTCATCCGGCCACGTTCCAGCAGAACTGCATTGATTCAAAAATTTTCCCCGCGCTTTAAAAGTCTTGTTCAAGCTAATCGATCCAAAATCAAACTTGACGATACTAAAATAATCCTTGATCGCACTCGAACACTCATCGACTTCTCCTGTCCCTTGCAACATTCCCGCCATACACAAAACAGATGTGCATGCGTCTTTGGCTTCAGTAGGTACGGCCACTAGACTGCATGACAGAAAATACAACATAAAAAGATACTTTTTCATTTGCCACCTCTATAGAGATAATGATCCTTGGGTATCTGGTTTTCCTGATCCGATGAAGATTGGCTACTATTGAGATTAGAGAACTGATTCATCTCATTCGCTCGGTCCATATTTTGCGCTGAATCAAGCGCATTGCTGCCTCCACCTTGCGCTTTAAGATAATTAAAAGCTGCCTTCACGCCATAGGTCGTTGCAATCGTTGCCGTAGCAGTGGCCGCAGCCGCAGTTAATCCCGAAGACCCCATTTGTTGCGGCGTATAACTGCTGCCAATACCTCCTACTGCTCCATTGCCACTGTAGGTCACGATGGAGGAAACCATTGCTGGCAGTCTGTTGATCAGCACAAAAAATGCGATGGTAAATACCATCATGACGGCTAATTCTTCGTAGTTAACCAGATTCTTGTTCATTTTATTGAAGTATTCCGTCAGGATATCGCTACCAATACCCACAATGAGCACCATGACGAGTAATTGAATACCGATACTGAGCACCGTCCTGAAATAGTTAAGCGCAATATCGCTCGTCCAGCGTGCGCCACCGAACCCCAGCAAGAATATTCCCGCGTACAGTAGCACCCAGGATGCGATTAAAAGCAACAACATATTGACCGCAATCACCGTGCAAATAATTAATATTCCACCCGCCATGAAGAATGCAACGAAACTATCAATGGGCTCGGCAATAACATTGGTTTTTTCTATCGTTTGAAGAAAAGTGTACATTCCAACATTTAAAATTGATGATGGACTTACTGCCCCTCCTCCTGATGCACTTCCACCAAGCTGCTGCATAGAACTAATGATTGTGCCCGCAATATTGTGTCCGGAGACGGCATTAATCAACAACCAGTAAAAGAAACCGGTAAATATGATAAAACGAGTAAACTCAACAAAAAAATCTCCAATATCGGCACGTCGCAATAACAGCATGCCACCCATCCATACCATGGAAATAAGCGCTAATGTCCAAAAAAGGTTTATCGCAGCAGTTTGAAGAACATTTTGCCAGCTCTTAACAACGCTATAGAATCTATTGATGACTTGATCCATTACCCCATCACCACTAGCTGGATCTATAAAGGGTAAATCCGCAAAAGAACTTGCAGAAAATAAAATAAGAATAGTCCCGATAGAGAAACAATAAAGTCCTTTATTCTTTTTCATCAATACTTTCTCTTCTTATTCTTAAGGAATCAAATAAATTCAAGTCAACTTATTGATTATTCTTAGAAGAACTATCATCAACCGGACCATCTACGGTCCAAGATTTGGCCTTCGGCAACTCCCTTCTCTCCGAAGTAAATTCAATTTTTCCGTCTCCGTCTTTACTACATGCGGTAACGCCAGTCATCATGGTGGTGCATAATACGAACATAATGAAATAATCTGATGCTTTCATATGAGTCTCCTTTATTTTTAAAATCTGTCGCTTACTCGCCAGCTTTTCCCTTGTGGCAATTGCTGCGGACTCAATCTTTTCGTCATAACTTCCTTGGCGGCTTGCTGCAAGGCTTTTTTATCATTCTCCGCTTGAGTTTTAGCCTCTTCCACGGTGTAGTGCGACACCATCAATTGGCGCAATTGCAATAATTGATTTGCCTGGTGCGCTGCCAATTGATTGGCATACTGAATGGCCTCCATGCGCCCTGTTGCAGTACTCGTTTTCTCTTGCAATATTTGTAGATGCTGTGCATCCAATGGTATTTGATTTTCTTGATAATCAATACCACGCAGGAGCGCATCATTAGCCTTTTTTTGAATGTCTGTACTGGCAAGTTGGCCCTGCAGGATCGATTTCCACGCCGCATCATCACATACAGCTTGCGCTGAAATGCACGGTGATACTCGATAATAAGCATAGTTCTGAAAGCGCGATAGAATCTGGTCTACCCCGCCATACTGGCCCCGTATCATACTAATAGCGTTGGATAACTGGATCAGCTGATTCATCGATTGCTGCACCTCAGCCCATAGATAAGTCTCTGGCGTTCTAGTATTGGCTTGCATGTTGTCAAACTGTTCTTTCAGTGTGGTCAACTGCAACCCTAAATTATAAATACTGGTAGCATCAATCACAGGAATGCCTTGTGATTTAGCAGGCAGAGCAATCACGAGCATTATAAAAAATAACCCACCGAACCCACTTTTAAATCCTTTTTTCATCGTTTTCTCCTATGCAGTACCATTATTGCCGATGCGCTGTCAGGCTATAGTTAAACGACTGGTAAGGCCGATTAAACACCATGTCTTTTGTAACAAAAACATTGAAGCGGTAACCTGGACGTATTGCTATTGTTGGCGATATATTAAGATTTCTTCGAATCAGATTGGCCGTCACCATCCCTAATTGCTGCCCCAACGATTGGCTTAAAATACTACCGGCATTTTGTCGCCCAAATGCCCCTCCTGAGTCCCGTTGACTGTATGTCGCCCCAGCAATGATAGCCGACATGATGAGCGCCGAACCAAAGATGCGCATGTAGTGATGATCCACCTGGTCTTTGAATCCAGCATAGCCCATACTATCGGTGCCCGGCATCGCTCCGATATCCATTGTCTTGCCATCTGGAAAGACGATCCGCTGCCAGGCGATCAATACTCTTTCTTGTCCATAGACGACCTCATGATGATAGGCACCAATTAGTCTTGATCCCTGCGGTATCAATAAATGCTTTCCAACCGGTGTGTCATAGACATGTTGGCTGACTTGGGCCGTAATCTGCCCCGGTAGATCGGAATTAATGCCGGTAATCAAAACTGCCGGTATTACAAAACCCGTCTGTACGATATAGCGAGACTTGGGTTTTTCCACACCACTTTTTAAATTCCAACGGGTTTTGTGGTTGTGCGTGTCGTATTGAGCATAGTCATTATTAACCGATTGTTCCTCTTCGTCGCCAACTAACATCATGGCTTCATCGATATTAGGATTTGTACCGTTTAATCCGATTTTTTTAAGTTCTGTCAGTTTGTTCTGGTAAGAACTGGCCGATGCGCCAGAACCAGAACGAGAAGCGTTGTTCCTGTGGCTTTTTTGCTCGACGGCGGCTACGCCCGCAGTATTTTGTACATTTCTAGGTGAATTGATGTTAACTTGCGTTTTGGCCTTGATAGCTTCCTCCAATTGTTGTCGTTTCAGCATTTTAATGTGTCCGCTATCTGGATCATTAGCCGGCTGCATCGAAATGTTCCCAGGTGGCGAAGGCGGTAAATCAAGATTTTTTGGTCGCTCAATAATTATGTTTGAAGGAATAAGCGGATCATTTATCACTTTACGTGTTTCTTTTGGAGGGATTATTCCTTTCAAATGATGATCTCTGGCTACTTGGTTGGCAAAGTTTTCAGTAGATTGAACCGTCTTGTCCTGATTAGCATCCTTTTTGCTAAACCGTTCAGTGCTGCGGTTCGTGGCAACAATGGCCATCAATACCACGAATACTGCCATGATCGCCAAAAAGATCATGAGCGGAATCTTATTGACGCGGCGCACACCGGATGGCTTACCGGATTCTCCTCTAGGCTCGTATTCAGGCAATAAAAAGCTATCTTGCATAGAATAATCTCCTATGGCTCTCGTTTCACCCAAAGCCCGGCGGGTTTTAATACGTCATCATGCACGTGATACGCCCGTGTCAAATCGGTTTGCGCGACGTTAAGTTTCACAAAATAAACGTCTTCAGCGTGATCAACTTTGTAACTCACTGGAACTGACTCAGCCAGACCGGCGAGAACTTCTTTTCCTGTGGATTGTGATGCTTCATGACTATGCTCACTTATTTGTCTAAAAATCGCAGGAATCAAAGCATCTTCTTCGACTTCATATACGGCAAAACCTCGCAGCCGCAACTGATCCATTAATTTGCGGCTACCAAGATCGTATCCGGAGTTTCTAAATTCAAGCGCTTTTTCCTGAAATGAATAGAGATGTGCGATCTGGATAGCCGCATCAATGGCCAATGCTTCGCTTTGTTGCTGTGTCATTCGGTTGGAAAAAGTATCATCCCGAACGGAAGGCATAGCACAACCTGTTATCCACACAACCAGTATGAATATCGCAGCATATGGGCATGGTAGTAAAGAGAATAAGTGCTTGTTCATAATTTACGCTCGCGCCGGATCGTCACGCGGCTTTGGTTGCCAGAAATTCCGCTGACCAAAATCGCCTTGTCGAACAAGGTATCCACGATATAACGCTCACCCTGGAGACGGTAATTGACTATCGCGGTTTCCTCATCACGAAACAACCACCCTTCCCTACTCAATAACAATAAAGCCGGTGCTTCCGTCTGCGTCATCGCTTTTGGCATTTCGATTATGGTTTTTTGACTGTCGTTATAGACGCGTACCGGCTTCCAGTCAGCATTTCCTTCCACACTATAGTTGAAATCGAGATTACTCAAATAGTGTGGATTCTCGGCGGAGGACGTGCTCTCATGTCGTGTGTATGCGTTTCTTTCTTTTAAAACTTGCCATTTTTCGTTGGCTTCATCAGGATATATAAAACCAACGCGCGACATAAATTCACTACGATGCGAGCGCAGTCTCATATGATAAGAACGTCGGTTAGTTGTTACAACCAGCGATGTCTCTAACCCTACATCCATCGGTTTGATAATTAAATGCTGCACTTCATTAGTGCCCTGCCCCGTAATTGCAGGTTCTATAATCCAACGCGCTTGATCGCCCACATGCACGGAATTTACCGTCTCGCCCGGCTGCAATTCTACATCGCATACTTGCAACACAGCGCAAACGATACTGGGTTGCTGCGCCCCAAAAACAAAGCGCACACTACCGTCCTCTCCATGGGTTGGACCGATGCTTGAAGCGCTGTTACCTTGCCATTTTTTGCTGATATTTATGGCAGATCGTTCTTGCTTTGTAAGTTTGGGATTCTTATCGGTAAAATATGTTTCGGATAAGCCGTTGGCATAGACAGAGCCTGTGAAATTCATGAGTAGTATCAATATGCCAAGCTTTCTGGTAGTCCTTAAAGAGAGTAACGGTTTCATGTTAGTCGACCTCTTTACGTTTGTTTCGACCAAGAAAAATCTTGAACGTAAATCCCTAACGGATTATTGCGAATTTGCTCCTCAGTGGTAGTTTGCGTGGCCGGTTTCTGATAAATTCGGACCAGTGCCCTCATAGGGAAAGGTGACTCCACTAATTGACCCTGCCGGTCATGGACTTTTTCTAACCAATCCACCTGCCAGGTTTCATGGGTTTGCGGCAGTACAGACACGATTTCAATGCTCACCGTGATGGTTTCAGCCCGTTTGAAGGGATTGTTTTCCTCAGTTCCGTTGTACCATTGATTTGCCTTCACTGTGGCTGGGTCATTGCCTGATAGCAGGGCATAAGCTCGAAATATTGCCTTGCGTTGCAACGCTACGTCCGGCGTTACGATTCGCAGGTCGTTGATGAAAGCAGCCAGTTGCGCATGCACGATGCGCTCATCCAGCACTTGCATACGGTCCGCGCGAGACACCGCTATGGCTTCTCCCAGCTTATCGACTTGAACGACATAAGGCACGAATTTCGATTGACTACCCAAATAGATCATGCCGCCAATAGAAGCCAAGGCAATCAACAAGCATAAAATAGCAAGTAGTTGCCACATATTGCGCGATGCCTGCATTCCGCGCATATGATCGTTCCAGGTGCGTCTAGCAGACAAATAGGGATTGTCGCTTTCGCCGCTTCTTCTACCGTCTACTATTTCCGAAAGTTCCCCATCTTTCAGCCTTCGCACCACTGGTTGCTTGAACTTGAACATTTCCGCAAAAGTGCTCATGCTTCGACCCCTTCTTGTTGCTGTAACGAAATGCCTTTGGACGCTAGCCAATGGCTGACCCATTGCCTGCCATGCTGGTTAGAAAGGCTCTTAATGGCTGCAATCGAATCTTTGTCGGTTGCCCCTACGAAAGCTAGTGCCACCTGCCCTAACGCTAAGTCGTACAGTCTTCTTCCCTGCTCGGAAACATAGTAGTACTGACGTTTAGGAACAGCGGATGCGATGATTTCGATTTGGCGAGTGTTCAATCCCATGCGCCGATATAAGGCAGAAGCCTCCTCATCACGCGCAAATGGATTGGGTAAGAAGATTTTTGTGGCCGTCGATTCGATAATGACATCGAGAATTCCGCTGTTAGTTGCATCTGACAAGCTTTGTGTGGCCATTAACACCAAGCAATTATTCTTACGCATCACTTTGAGCCATTCACGAATTTTGGCGCGAAATACCGGATGACCGAGCATGATCCACGCCTCATCTAGAATAATCGCAGCAGGCTGACCTTTCAGGCTACGCTCGATGCGGCGAAATAGATACAGCAGCGTAGGAAGCGCATACTTCTCGCCAAGGTTCATCAATTCCTCGATCTCGAAAGTAACGAAAGATGACAATTCCAACCCATCTTGCTCGGCGTCGAGTAGATGTCCCATCATGCCGTCAAGGGTGTATTGCCGCAGGCACTCGCGAATCGGTTCACTTTGAATCGTCACTAAAAAATCCGACAAGGTTTTGGAACCACTTTCATACATGTTGGCAATGGCAAGAGCAATTTCATTGCGCTGTAATGGCGTAACCGTGATGTTGTTTAACTCAACCACCAAACAAATCCATTCCAGTGCCCAGGCACGGTCGCCCTTGGACTGCAAAAACTGCAACGGGCAGAAAGACAAGGATTCATCGTCCCCCGCTACGGTAAAATGCTGACCTTCTACTGCTTTTGTCAGCGGATACATCGAGAGCCCCTTGTCAAAGCAATAAATCGACATACCCGGATAGCGCCTCATCTGTGCGGCCAGCATAGCCAGATGCGTAGACTTGCCCGCACCTGTGGGGCCAAACATAAATGTGTGACCTAAATCGCGCACATGGAGGTTGAGCCTAAATGGCGTTGCTCCTTGAGTGACACAATGCATCAATGCAGGTGAATTGTGCGGATACATCGGACAGGGTGCTACAAATTTGCCTGTCCATATAGTGTTTACAGGCAAGAAATCGGCTAGGTTCATCGTGTTGATCATTGGACGACGAACGTTTTCCACGCCATGACCAGGAATGCTTCCGAGATACGCTTCTAGCGTATTGACGGTCTCAAGCCGAGCGTTAAAGCCTAATTGATTGATGGCTTTTTCTACAAGGCGCGAAGCGATTTCCAGTTGATTGCGATCTTCGCGCATCAAGACGATGACGCTCGAGTAATATCCCTGCCCTACCGTGCCACTGTTCGTTTCCGCAATCGCAGATTGGGCGTCGTCGACCATATTGAGCGCATCCTCGTCGACATAACTGCTGTTTAAATTAAATACCTGATCAAAGAAACCGCGCACTTTCTGTTTCCATTTCTTACGGTATTTGTCCAGGTGCGAAACAGCCACATGGGAATCTAAAAAAATAAAACGTGACGACCAACGGTAGGTTCCCTGTAGCTCTGATAATAGGTTTAGCATGCCGGGAGTGGATTCGAGTGGAAATCCGTCAATCGTTACCGTCTGCACAAAATATCGCCCTACTTTAGGTACTACCCCGCTCCATAGTTCTTGAGCACCCAATAGACCGTCCAGGTACATCGGATTTTTAGGCAAAGCAACGGGATATTGTTCTGAGCTAATACAATATTTAAGCCACGACAAAAATTCATCGTATAGAATAACCGACCCGTCTTCGTTTTCTTGTGTCTTGGCTTTTAGTCTAATCATCTGAAAAGCACTGGAAACATGCGATTCAAAATTGGCGCATTCCCGCATGAAATAATCCAAAAGTGCCTTGGATTGTTCAGCCAATCCTGAAGACTCATTTTCGTCATCAAACATGATTTCAACAAACTTCTGCTGCGCGATGCGCGGCGGCAAATACGTTAAAGTAATCACAAAAATACTTTCGTATAATTCGCTCAAGTTTTCAAAGTAATGTCTACGCTCTTCATCGATGGCACATGATATGGCATCTGGAAATTTCGAGGCACCGCGATCGCTATAACGCTTGACCGATTGCCGCACGCTGTCGACATGAATCATCCAGCCGTTACCCAATCTCGATAACGCTTGATTCAGCCTGCTTGAGATGTTCTCGCGCTCAATATCGGTGCTACTAGCCGTATCTGCGCCAGTAAATCGCCAAGCCGCCATAAGAGACCCGTTCTTGCCAACAATTACACCGTCTTCGACCACTGCTGCATGAATCAAAAGATCGGCAAACCCCATATCCTTTGAGCGGTAGCGATCCAGCTTGCCCTCATTACTGTGTTGCGCGATCATGCGGCCTAGAATAAAAAGCATCAGAAGACCTAAACCCGCAATAACAACTGCTATCGAAGCAATCATTGGTACCGACTCCCCTGATGGGCGCTGTTATCATAGAACGGCGTGCTTCTTGCGGGATAATAATCTTTATAGCGGTATTGACGTAAATAAATCCGTCGCAGCAACGGATCGCTTTTAGCCATTAAACGTAGTGCGAAAAGCGCAAATATCCATAAGCCGATACCGAACAGAATGGTTTTAACTTCCATCGCAACGAAAATGGAGGTCGCCGCTAACAGAATGGAAAACATGACAAGCTCACGGTCACCGCCCATGAACAAGTTCGGACGGTTACTCGCCTGATGAATGGGATAAGTTCGAAGCATGACTGCCCTCCCCTACAATTAAACAACGCTTTAAGTCAGCTCTACTACCGGCTCTGGAATAATTGCGCCTTGAAAAAGTGTGGCCATCAAGTTGTTGGCGGCCACGAGTAACGCCATAACGAGCACAATGAACATCATCGTTCTAAAAAAAGCGTTTAATTCTCCACCGAAAATCAATACCCCACCTGCTACTACAATACCGATGAGGCCAAACGAAAAAGCAACCGGTCCTGTAACGGAATTGCGAAGCACCAGCAACCAACTCTCATAAGGCAACCCCCCGCCACCCGCACCAATTGCGGCTTGGGCATCACAAACAGTAAGTAACGACAGTAATGCGACACTAAATGCCGAATTTAGAAAAATTGTGTTCAAGGGCAATTGAAGATAACGATTCATGCAATTCTCCTTTTCAAAGATATTGAACTTTAATACCGTGCCTATTCGATGTCTTGCAAGTTGATGACTTCCTTGATTTGTCTACCTGAAGGTGTGCGACTGATATGAACAATTAAGTCGATCGCATCCGCTATTAAGCGCTTAATGTCTTTGGGGGCGGATGAGTTTCGCGAAATAAGCGATTCCAGGCGAACGAGCCCCATTTTTGCGTTATTGGCGTGCAATGTAGCGGCCCCGCCTTCGTGTCCGGTATTCCACGCATCGAGCAGATCTAAAGCTTCCGCACCTCTGACCTCCCCCACCAAAATACGGTCTGGTCGCATGCGAAGTGTGGTTCTCAATAATTGAGTCATACTGACTTCAGGTGTAGTGTGATATTGCACAAAGTTTTGCGCATGACACTGGATTTCTGATGTATCTTCCAAAATCACGATTCGTTCATTTGGAAACTCGCTGACCATTTTGTGAATGATTGCGTTGATGAGTGTCGTTTTACCGCTTCCGGTTCCGCCGATGACAAGAATATTGCAATGTTTCGAAATCGCTTTTATGATTAATTCGTAGTGTGCTCGTGAAAGTACGCCATTATCTAAATAATCTTCTAACGTAAAAACTTGTAAGGCTTTTTTACGGATGGCAAAACACGGTGCACTCACGACAGGAGGAATTTGACCCGCGAAGCGAGAGCTGTCCAGTGGGAATTCACCTTCGATGACAGGACTGCCACGAGTTATTTCTTTACCGTGAAAACCAGCCACAGTTTTGATAATCGATTCAGCCTGAGCACATCCCAACTCTCCAATACACATCATGCCCTGCCCAAGCTTTTCCTGCCAAACCCGGCCGTCTGGATTAAGCATAATCTCAACTGTTTCGTAATCACTGAGTGCGTGAAGCAGTAATCCGCCTAAATCACGCTCAAGCTTGCGGCAAGCTCGTTCTTTTGTGGAAGTGGCGATTCCTTCGGATACATTTGCATGCATATACTATAGTGTGTCATTACTAATATGAACACAACAATAAACCATCTAAAACAGTTTTGCAAACTATTTTATTAATTTTTTCTTATTGTCTTTATCCCATCTTTTAGCTTCAAAAGCTTGAATATCTGTCAAAATCAAATATACTGCCTGATAGCCCTTAGGAAGATGAGTTTTAATTTCGTTACCTGATTCAGCAGCCAATTCCGATAGCTCTATATCGTTAATTTGGAAAAGAGAAGGCAGCGGGACTTCTAGAGCGTCGGCAATGGCTTCGATACTTTTTATCGATGGATTGGCAATATTCCTCCCGATCTCTGAAAGATAAGGCACGGATATTCCAGACTTTATTGAAAGTTGCTCCTGCGTGATTTTTTTATCTTGCATGATGCGAAGAATATTGGTGCTTAAGATTTTTAAATACATCTTTAAAATAATTTAAATATTTAACTGTTAAGGATTTGTTATTTTTTTATGATTGAATTTTTATAACCCATATTGCATAATGGTTTTTACTAACTATGATATAATAAGACTAATAATATTATTAGAATAAATATTTGATAATTAGCTAAATAAGTTCTTGATAAAAGTTTTTAAAGTAATTTAAGTATTCATTTTGTGGACAATAAATGTCTGGGAAAAAGATAAGGCAAGATTTGCCATTAAACGCCTTACAACAATTAGCTATTAATTCTGTAGATGAAGACCCCAACCAACCGAGAAAGTATTTCGATACTACCAGCCTAAACGAACTTGCGGAATCTATTCGTTTAAGAGGTGTAAAAACCCCCATATCCGTTCGCTTTAATGAAAAATCTGGCCGTTACACAATTAATCACGGTCATAGGCGTTTTCGCGCGAGCAAAATAGCGCGAAAAGCTACAATACCTGCCTACATTGATAATGATTATCTTGATGAAGACCAAGTCATTGAAAATGTCCAAAGAGAAAACCTCACAACCAGAGAACTCGCTGACTACATTGGAAGACAATTAGCTAAAGGAAAGACTCAAGCTCAAATTGGAATTGATCTAAGTAAATCGAGTGGTTGGGTTTCTTTGCATGCAAAACTACTCAATCTCCCAGATCCCATTGCCGAGCTTTTTCATAGCGGTAAGGTTACAGATGCTAACTTAATTCATTTATTAGTAGCTGCGTACAAGGCTGATCCAATTGAAACATTTAAATGGATCGAGAATAACAAAGAAGAATTCATTACCCGAAGAGCAGTCCAGATTCTAAGAGATTATATCGAATATAACAAAAACAGATCTCACGACCGCTCTGATAGCATAGTAACTATCGAAGTTAATGCAGATTCTGCTACTTATACTCATGAAACCGGATCTATGAGTGCGCCACCTTTAAAACAAAACTCCGATTCAATATCGAAAAATACGAAACTAAAGAAACTCTCCTCTTCCGATAGAAATGAAGCCGACAAAGTGAGTATCGCGACAACTGTTCTGAATTTAACTTGGCTGCATTGTTACAATAAAAATAAATTTATGTCTGTCTTCAGTATCACCGAACGAAAGCTTGTGAAAAATTATTTACTGGAAATATACCACGAAGGAAAAAAATCAAATTCCGATCCAGAAAAAAGCATTTTAGAGTTTCTATTAAAGAGTTCGCCCATCAAAGGAATTGGAGCCTATGAATTCATGGCGTTTCTACTGGGAAAAAATCAAAAGGAATTCAACTTTGAAGAAATTTTTAAAAAAATATATAGTATTCGATCTAACATATACACAAAATGAAGCAACGTATTCTTGTCATGAACGGACAAAGATTAATAGAAAGCCTAGATGAAAACGGTAAATGGAAAACGATTAAAGTTGCAAAAGCCGAATCTCTAAAAGGCGGAATCTATAATATTTTTGCGGCCAAAGATGCCGACAAAAAAACGGAGGCTAGCGGAATCTTGATTCATACAACCAAGGATGAATTCTTTATAAAAACCCCCTACGGCTTCCTGAAATACGAATTAACAGAGCAAATTAAATTACCCGCTATTGGTTCTAATATCAATGTTTCCTATGAAAATGATCAAATAAAGATTTTAAAGGACTCCATTAAGTCTTCCAAAAAGCTTTCAATTTAGTGTTTAGAAACAATTCTAAAAGTTATTTATTTATTGAATACGCAAAGCTCGTCTTAATTTATCTGCTTTTTAATAAAATCCTCAATGATGCAAAATACTTTTTTGGATACCGATCTAACAGGTTGTGAAGGTGAATTAAGGGAGGATCCCAGTAATTCAGAAACAGAATTAACAAAAGGTATTGGGTTTAATATAACTCTATTAGGAAAAGCCTCACATAGCCCATCAATATAAAATTGAGCAGCTCGCTGCGCAAATGCATTTGTTGGCCAGGCAGTAGGCCAAGCAACTGCTTTTGATAAACGACTTAGGTCTGTTGCTACCGTATCCAAATCCTCTTCTGAAGGTCTAAATGTCAAAACAGACAAATCGGCAAAATTCGATATCTCTTGATCAAGTGCGGGTCTATTCCCCCCACCATCAATAATTAACCAACCATTTAAAGAATTTTGTGCTGCGCTTAAGATATTTGCCAAATTGGACGGATTTCTTCCATCAAGAACCGCATACGGCCTACCCTCCCCCCTAACTTTTCTTTCTGGATCTGTTAATACATACGCAGCTGGCTGATTCCATAAGATAGCTCCTAAACAAAATAAATGTGAGGTAGTTGTCTTTCCAGTACCTCCCTTGCTACCTCCAAAGTAAATTATTTTAGTCATGGTCCTTTATTTAAAACTTCTAACATTACTTCCTGTGCAGACACTACCCTACCCTCAGTCATCGTTCTTTCCGCGGCTGCTATTGTATACCTAGCGAGTAATTCCTTTGTCGGTCTTAGAGAAATTCCAACAGTAGTATTATTCTTTTTCTCTTTTGCGTTATTTTGCTCCCTTCTAACCGGTTGTCTTTCAATGGTTTGTTGGGAACCCGGCAATGGAACAGGCTTATTTGCAGCAGCGCCTAAACGCGCAGCTAATTCACTAGCATCTCTATTAGGTTTCATAAATCTCCTCCATTTTCAATCCTGTCCTTTATTAAAAAGTTTCATGCCAATAATCTTAGAAATAATTACAACTACAATATCCTAGTACCATAATATTATTATATCAGAGTATTTTGGTAGCATAGCGGCGTAGTAGCGTAGTAGCGTAGTAGCGTAGTAGCGTAGTAGCGTAGTAGCGTAGTAGCGTAGTAGCGTAGTAGCGTAGTAGCGTAGTAGCGTAGTAGCGTAGTAGCGTAGTAGCGTAGTAGCGTAGTAGCGTAGT
>JAJHPK010000066.1 GCA_020890945.1 Nitrosomonas sp. | reverse complement strand
GCTGAATGGGAAGCTTTCTACAACTACCACCGACCTCATGGTGGATTGGGAGGAAAAACTCCGTATGAACGTTTAATCGAAAAAATGAGATAATTAGTTCAGTCGGCCGAAGTTGTTTTCATCACAGCAAAAGTCTCGATATATATCCGGCTCTGATTCTTGCTGTATCCATACTGTTAAATTTTTCCCCAACAAATCTTAATGTACCGCTGGCATTCATATCGTGCTGCTCTTTGAGAGAAGTCGCTTGTAGTTCAAAAATATGCGCCATGTTACCCAAGTATTGATAAGTCGCATCAAAGCTCTTAGAAACTTTAGATTCCATGAAAACCCGTGTACTTCAACACTCTGCTATACTACTTTTTAGCAAACCTCTGATCCCTGATGGTGTGAATATAATACGATGAAACCAAATTCTGACCATTTATTAAATCAGTATTCCACCACTCTTCAAAAATGTGAAAAACGTTTAAACGAATTTATCGCTAGTATCCCCGGAGCTGTTTTTGAATTTTGTATCGATCGGGAAGGCCGTCGTTCTCTACCGTACATTAGTGAAGGAATTTTTGATCTTATCGGTTACTCAGCAACAGAGTGCATGGCTGATGTAGAGATAACCTTTGCACTGATCCCGCCGAAAGCTTTGTCTGAACTGAAAGTTTCTCTACAACATTCTTCAAAAAATTTATTGCCTTGGATTTATGAATATCCGATAGCGACTCCTTCGGGTGATAAATGGTTACGTAATTATTCTATTCCTCACCAAAAAGAAAATGGCACGACCTGTTGGAAAGGTGTCGTAGTCGACATCACTGAACAAAAAAATATCGAAAAAGCACTTCGTGATAGCGAACAAATTTTTCGCAGTGTCACCGAAGTTGCGCCAATAGGCATTTTTCGCACCGATGCTACGGGAAAATATATCTATGTCAATGAACGTTGGACTGAAATTTCCGAAACTTCCGCTGCAGAAGTTTTAGAGGAAAGATGGACGGATCATATTCATTTTGATGATCGAGCACGTGTAATCAAAGAATGGCAAGAAGCTGTAAGGCAGCAGACTCATTTTTTTTCCGAATTTCGCTTCCTAAACAAACACCACCATATCAAATGGATTGTGAGTCGTGCGCAGGTACAACTTGATCATCATGGTGTCCTGTGTGGTTACGTCGGAATCATTGCCGACATTACTGATCGAAAAATAAAAGAAATAGCCTTAGCTGACTCGCTCAATTTATTAGAAACGATCATCGATACAGCGCCAGTAAGAATTTTTTGGAAAGATAAAGACTTAAATTATTTGGGTTGCAATCGTGCGTATGCTAAAGATGTTGGATTAGAATCAATTCAACAAGTCATTGGGAAAAATGATTTCGATTTACACTGGAAAGAACACGCTGAAATTTATCGCAAAGATGATCGGAAAGTTATTGAAACAGGATTGCCAAAATTAGCGTATGAAGAACCTCACAATACGCAAGATGGAAAATTATTGTGGCTCAGAACCTCTAAAGTGCCATTGCGTAACCAGCTCAACCAAATTATCGGAATTCTAGGAACTTATCAAGATATTACGAAAGAAAAGCGCACCTACGATTCAATGCTGTTGGCGGCAACGATCTATCAGTCGAGTAGTGAAGCCATTATGGTTGCTGACGAAAACGATATGATCATTCAAATTAACCCGGCTTTTACATCCATGACCGGATACACCATGGCCGATGTGATAGGAGAATCGCCAGTTTTTTTACGTTCTGGCAAACATGATAGCAGCTTTTATCAAGAAATACGTCGTAGCGTTCTCAACGATGATCACTGGCAAGGTGAAATTTGGGACAAACACAAAGACGGCTCTATCCATGCAAAATGGGTCAGCATTAGCGTCATTCGCCATGAAGATCATCGGGTTCATTATTATGTTTCACAGTTTACCGACATCACCGAAAAGAAAAAGAAAGATGAACAGCTTATTTTTCAGGCCAATTACGATCCATTGACGGGATTACCCAATCGGAATTTGTTTAAAAACCGGCTTGAAACCAAGATTCAAGAATGCAAGCAAAGCGGATCAATGTTTTCATTGTTGTTCCTAGATTTGGATCATTTTAAAGATATTAATGACACTTTGGGGCATGATAAAGGCGACGATTTACTCAAGCAAGTAGCCGGAAGAGTTAAAAATTGCATCACTGAAAACGATACTGTTGCGCGCTTAGGAGGTGATGAGTTCGCCGTTATTCTATCGAGTATAGAAAGCAGTAATCAAGCAGAAAGTATCGCTGGAAACATTATTCATGCTTTAAATCAACCTTTCAACTTTGATCAAAACAAAACGGATTACTTCATCTCAACCAGCATCGGAATTGTATTTTACCCCCACGATGGCTTGCAAATGAAGAATTTGATGAAACATGCCGATCAAGCAATGTATGCGGCAAAACGAGAGGGACGCAACCGGTTTTCTTATTTTACTTCATCCATGCAACGTGAAGCGCACGAGAAAATGAAGTTAATTCGTGATTTGCGTCGAGCGATTAAAAAAGATGAATTGCAGGTTTATTATCAACCGATCATTGATTTGACTACCGGTGGTTTTGTGAAAGGAGAGGCTCTAGTGCGATGGGATCATCCTAAGCGTGGCATGGTGAGCCCTGTAGTATTTATACCTTTAGCAGAGGAAAGTGGCTTAATTCTAGAGGTAGGCGAAGCAGTATTCAAACGAGCGATTGAATTGATTTATCAATGTTCTGAGCGCTGGAATAAACATGTGCAAATCAGCGTGAACATGTCACCCTTGCAATTCAAATTTATGAGCAAATTTAGTTGGCTGAATGAACTGGAACAATTTGGTTTGCCAGGTAACTGTATCAACGTCGAAATCACTGAAAGTTTATTACTAAAAGATTCCTCAATGGTTCAAGAACACTTACTCGAATTTCGTAATAATGGCATCGAAGTATCGATTGATGATTTCGGCACCGGATTTTCTTCACTCTCATACCTTAAAAAATTCGATATTGATTACTTAAAAATCGATCGCACTTTTATTAATCAGTTAATGGATAATGAAACTGATCGTACACTGGTCGAAGCCATTATCGTTATGGCGCATAAACTCAACATCAAAACCATTGCTGAAGGCGTGGAAACAAAAGCTCAGGAGGAACTTTTAAAGCATCTTGGTTGTGATTACGCACAGGGTTTTTTGTATTCTCAGCCGGTTAAAAGACAAGTATTCGAAAAATTATTGCTTGAAAATACTCGTTTACCATACCAAGAAACTAATGCTTAACATGTCAATCAACATGCAAAACTTACGACCTATCAACATCTAAAAATTTCCAGTTAAGAAGTGGCACAACTTAAATTTCGAGTGCTTTTTTGCGATGTTTGAATCGGTAAGAATCGTTACCTGTTTCGAGGATATCGCAGTGATGAGTAATGCGATCGAGTAAGGCTGTGGTCATTTTAAGGTTAGTGGTAATAATGAGAGGGGTTTTCTCATAAAGCTGGCTGATGAGATGAAACAGCAAAGCACCACCGGATTCCGGAAATGGCAGATAGTCCAGTTCATCGAGAATAACAACATCGCTCTGCATGAGTCGCTTAGCCATTGAACCCGATTTACCCAGTTGCTTTTCCTTTTCTAATTGATTGACAGATCAACGGCATTATAAAAACGCACGCGTTTTCCCTGATGAATGGCTGAAACCGCTAAAGCAATGGCCAGATGGGTTTTTCCAGTGAGCTATGATCATTTCTGGTGTATGGAAGGAGAAGAGAGCGGTGTAATCTGTTGATAAAGATCTGCCCAGATCAACTATCAAAATAAGGAGAACACCGCAATGACAGATAATAATGTTTTTAAACT
>JAJHPK010000073.1 GCA_020890945.1 Nitrosomonas sp. | reverse complement strand
AAGAGGTTATAATCTGTTAGCAGATGTAATCAATGGCGTTAAATTTGTTAACGGTATTAAACAAGCAGAGGATCAAAAACAGAATGCCGCTTGATTCTCTATACACCAGATTTGACTATAGCTCTATGACATGGTCAAATAAAGGGGGGTAGATATACCCAGGGCGGGGTATGCCAGGAAAAAATGTCACAGGATTCGTAAGAATTCCTAGCATTGTTTTCAATATTTAAGAGAAATACTGAAGATTGTCAATGGCGGAATAAAAAGGTACCAAATAGCGCGCGAAGAGTGTACCAGCTAGGTTAATTGTTGATACCCGTTTAAAATTGACCACCCATTACGGTTGAAATTTGACCAGGGTAAAACAGAGCGCAAGATACTACGCATCTGTGGATAAGTCGACCAGACTGAGTTGGTGTTTTGCCTCCTGTTGATGTTTTTAGTTTGGTTGTGGTTCACTTCAAATCGGCCAGGTTTTCTTCTGGTAAGTATTTTTCTTTTTCCCGCTGCTGTATTCTGATCTTTGCGCTGGCTGTGCTTTGTTTATAGCGAAAAGATTCGTTGCCAGTTTCAATGATATAGCAATGGTGCGTGAGCCGATCCAGAAGTGCGGTGGTCATTTTGGCATCGATAAAAACGTTACTCCATTCTGCGAATGTGAGGTTGGTGGTAATGATTACGCTGGTGCGTTCTACAGTCTGGAGAGCAAGTGAAACAGTAGTGCGCCACCGGCTTGTGAGAATGGCAGAGAGCCCAGTTCATCCAGAATTCCAGCATTGATCTGCGTGTGAGTCGCTTAGTCATTGAACCTGATTTACCCAGTTGCTTTTCCTTTTCTAATTGATTGACCAGATCAAAACGTGTTGAAAGCAAATCACTAGCGAACAGGATTGAAATTATCTGGCCATTTTCTGGATGTATGCATGACAGCCAATATGCGAATATCTCTGTCGGTTATTTGATAGGCAAGGATGTATGGAAGATCACTCATCACTATTTCACGAGTACCAAGCACACGGCCTAAGCGACCAATTTCGGGGTGATGCGATAGATTATCGGCAGTAGCTTTTATTCTAATTAAAACATTATAAGCAGCATTGACGTTCTCTTGTGCAATATAGTCGCCAATTGATTTTAAATCTTCTAGTGCTTCATCAAGCCATACAACAACCCTCATGCTTTAAACTTATCTATCATGGCATGAACATCATCGCTTGAATGAAATTTTGCATTTTTTCCGGAAGAAATATCCAGACGTTCTTGAATCTTTTTTGTTTGCCAATCGTGAATTTCCAGATAGTGATCAATAGCTTGATTAACTAACCAGTTTCTGGAACGATCAAGACTGTGCGCAATTGCATCCAGCTTTTCTTGTTTTTCTAGTGCCACTGATACACTCATGCGTCCTGTTTCACTTGCCATTTCTTATTCCTTAATCAGAATTAATCATATTTAATCTTGGCATAGATCAGTATAATTTGTAAATTGAAATAGCATGCAGAATCAAATTTGTGCCAAAGTGCGGCAGAAATACCATCATTTGAGACTATTTGACACTGGTTTTATACTTTGCAATCGTTTTAAGTAATTGATTATATTAAGCAATAATTCAATGATTGCTCCTCACAATCCCTTTGTCACTCAGATACAGTTAACCTAGTAGTAAACTCGGGGGCGCTCATTCTATTAGTACAAATCAAAGCGATTCAAAAATGAAACGAAATTACTGCAAAAAGACATCCTTAAATGCTTACCAAAAATGACAAAATCTAGTCATCATTTGGAATCCAGCTGATTGATAATAAATAATTGGGTATGTAATCGAGTCTGCGTCTATTTGATAAATCAGTCATTTAGTTTGTCGCTACGTAGATATTGGAATTTGTTATTTCTTTTTCTTAAATTGCACAAATTCAGCTGGCTTTGTTAGCCCGCCTGCTGCAAGCATTGCGCTTGTAGCTGTATTTACCGAGCCTCTAACCGGATCAAGATCAAGCCTCGCATAAATCGCCGTTGTATTTTGGTTCTTATGATTAAGCGATTTGCCAATAATCGCCAGCGATGCACCGGTCTTTGCTTGCCAGCTTCCCAATGTGCGCCTTAGATCATGAAGTCGCAAATCTTTTATTTCTGCGCTTTTTAATATGCGTTCCCAGCCTTTTCTTGGTTCCTGAATGTGTCCTGATTTGCCGATGCCGGGAAAAACAAATTCACTATCATTTGATTGTCGGTTTTGCAAAACCTCAATCGCTTCTGGTGAAAGTGTTACTGTTTGAGGAGTGTCATTTTTTGTTTCTTCTATACGCCATTCAGCACGTTCGAAATTAATATCCTGCCATTTCATGCTACAGACATTTGATCTGCGTGCTCCGGTCAATAGCGAGATTAAAACATAATCTCTGATCGTTTGATTTGGTTCTTTTGAGAGTGCCTGAAAGAATCTTGGTAGCTCATCACTTTGAATGAACCGATCCCGGCTCTTTTCCTTGTTACGCCTGGTACCAATAATCGGGTTGTTTTCCCAAAGCCCTGCTGATATTGCCCATCCAAACATGCTTGAAATTAAGGCTAATATTCTGTTGGCAGCAATTGGTCCTGATTTAGTTGTTATATTGCTATGAAGTAGCGATACTGTTGCTCGATTTATTTCTGATAGTCTTTTTTTACTAAACTGTTTTTCAACATGTTTTTTATAATTATCCAGATCATCTTTCCATGTTTTTTTCTTTGGTTTAGAGTGTCTTTCTAAAAATTCGGCAAATAAATCACAGAAGAGGGGCTCCGATTTTAATTTGCGTTTAGCTTCAGCTGGGCTTTTTCCCTCAGCTATAGCCAAATTGATTTCCATAGTTTTTCGCCTTGCCTGATCAATGGTCATGTCAGGATGGCGTCCTAGTGTTAGGCGCTCAGGATTGCCGCCTTTGATGCGTTTAAAAACACTAAAAGTTTTGATCCCGGTTGATGATATACGCAAGTGCAAACCACTCACCTTTGTGTCATGATACGTGTCGCGCTTGCCTTTTTGCGGCAACGGGATGGCGTCAATCTCCGCTTTTGTAAAGTTGAGTTTTTTGGTCATAGCAAATTGGGGTTACGCCGGGGTTACAATCCGGATGCATTTTAGTGCATTCCTATCGATGTACCTAAACGCTAAATCTACTCTGAATGCCAGTCTGTGTAAAGTTCTGCGTATTTATATAAATTTCCATAAATATGGATAAATACACGGGATTTCTGATTTGTAATCAGAAGGTCCCGAGTTCGATTCTTGGTGTCGGCACCATAAAATCAGTGAGTTAGATTGATTTTATCATCTTCTGATTTTCCGCTTGTGTCAAAATTGTGTCATTCAGAATTTCATCTACAACCATTGCATGTTTTCTGAATTGTTCGGGCGCTAAATGAGCATAACGTTTCACCATCTCAGTGGACTCCCAAGCTCCCATTTCTTGAATTACATTTAGCGGTACACCTTTTTGAGTTAACCAACTAGCCCAAGTATGGCGCAAATCATGCCAACGGAAATCTTCTATATCTGCTCTTCTTAATGCTTTTCGCCATGCCCTGGTATTGACCTGAATAATTGGCTTTCCTTGGTAAGTAAACACTCTTAGCGAATGTTTGCCAACCTGCTTTCTCAGAACTCCCATAGCCGTTGCATTCAGTGAAACATGAATGCTTTTTCTTGCTTTGGCTTGATCTGCATGAATCCATGCAACATTTCTCTGCAAATCAACCTGCGACCATTCCAAATCGGTGTCAATCAGCATTGAAAACTGTCCAGTCATCAGCGTCGAAAATTGTCCACCTGTTTTAGTTGGTTAATCGGATTTTATACATTGTTTTCGATGCTTGAAACGGTATGAATCATTACCGGTTTCCAG
>JAJHPK010000025.1 GCA_020890945.1 Nitrosomonas sp. | reverse complement strand
GTTTAAAAACATTATTATCTGTCATTGCGGTGTTCTCCTTATTTTGATAGTTGATCTGGGCAGATCTTTATCAACAGATTACACCGCTCTCTTCTCCTTCCATACACCAGAAATGATCATAGCTCCAGGTATTCCGGTTATGTACTCAAAATTAAAATCGACTATTCGCGCGCAATTCGCAAAAAAAAATCAAAGTGCTCAACCCTTTCGAATCTCCCTTTTCCCGAACGACGCCAGCAAGACCGGCGGCGGCAACAGGACCGGCGTAATCAAACGATACTGCGGGGTCAGGCACGATATGACAGACGGGGCAATATCCGGCGCGGTTCATTTATTTTGCATGGACAAGCGCGCAATTCGCATATTGAATCTGTAAATGCGCAGTTTGATCCGGTGCATTCATTGGTCGAACGTAATGACTCGTTTTGCTTGTGGATTGTTACCGAGAGAGCTGATTTAATTGCCTGGTTACAAGCCTGTTCACAAAGATTGCCCGCCATTATTTATCATCGCAACTTCGAACAATTGAAGGAGCGGTATGATGGATCGAAAGATTTCAGTCATGATTTAGTATTGATCGATACCGCTTTATCCGATGCTATTGTCATCGAACAGATGCGAGAAATAAGAAGAAATAGCCCGGTATCTGTGAAGATAATCTTGCTGTACGATAGAATTTTTCCAGCTCTGATCAAGGAAATTGTTGAATACAGCGTATCAGGACTTTTACGGACCGGAATAAATCAGGAATTATTTTTAAAAGCAATTCACGTAATTCATAAAGGGGAATATTGGTTTCCCCCATCAATTAACAAATCGACTACTGGATTTTATTAATAGTCAGTGGAATCTTTCCACCGGTTTTCAATTGAAAAGCATTGCTTTTACCGGGTAAGAACAAAAGGTTGTGGACTTACTGGTTAAAGGATTAACCAACAAACAGATTGCAAAGCACTTAACCGTGAGTCCGGAAACAATCAAGTCACATCTGAAAGTCATTTTTGCAAAAACCGGAGTGAATAAACGTACCCAGCTGATATCACTTCATTTCACGGTACATTACTGAAGTATACAAATCTTATTGTCATAAAAAATCACTTTTCTGACTAAGTGAGTTTTGCAGAATCGAACTTATTAATCCAAATGAGGATTCGTTTGTGTTACAAAAAGAAAAAACCTCTATCTTTTTAAAATTGATAGAGGTTTCTTCAGTTTAGTTTACAAGTATTTTACGAAAACGAGTATTTCTTTGTATCTATGTACCAGGTCTTTCATAAGGATTTAATAAAGCACCTCGCCGCAAGCGGCGAGGATTAAACCCAAAGAGATTAAAGTTAAATTAATTAGACCAGTATTTAGATTTGCTCGCAGCAAACAAGAACATCCACATGACTAAAACAAATGGGAACGTTAAAGTAGGTAATCCAATCGGTGCTAGGAAGCTAGCTAACGCACCGTGACAGACGACGGTTAAAATTCCGGCTAATAGAGCAAGTAATGCTGTTCCAGTGCTTGGTTTAAGAAAAACCCAACCAACCGCCATCATGGTTAAAACAGGATTAAAACCATACAGGCCCATTTTGATCAATCCGGCATCTGCGCCTAATAAAATCGGTATGACAACGCCCACTACAGCACCCATGAAAGCCATAACCGCACCACGCATAGAAGTAATGGCAATGCCAATTAAAAATAATATGCCTACGATAATGCTATCAGCAAACATAACTTCGGCAACGCCTTTGGTAATGGCGGTGTACCAGTCTTGCATCACTTCACCGGTGAATGAACCAAACCAAGCGCCGATTGAGCCGGCAGATTCAACAGCTACTGCTGCGGTATCGGCAATTTCAGTGGGTGTGGCTGCTGACGGTAATATTGGACCGCGTGAATAACTGTCAAAGGCAAATACTGCAACCATGAACATCCAGCATGTTAAAACAAAGGGTGAAGTTGAAGCTGGAATATTATAAGGTTGCAAAATTCTCATCAAAGCGGCCAAAACAACAGTTGATAAAATAGAAGCAAGCACTACATACAACCAGAGTTGAGGTGTATTTTCTAAGAACAGGAAAAGACAAGGGCCGACTAAAGTCCCGTTGAAACCGTATAATCCTGCATCGATATCATCTTCAGAAAAACCTAATACGTATGCTGCTGCAGTACTGGTAATAACACCCACGGTAGCTGCAAGGCCGGCTGTGATGCCACCGACATATAATGCAATTAAAAAAATAAGGCCTGTTACGGCATTGCAACAAAAAAATACTTGGCCAACACCTCTTAAAATGACTCGTAAAGGTCTTGGTAAAGCTTTGTCAATTGATAAAGACCAATCCATTGTGATTACTCCAAAAGTTTTAAGAAAAATTAACGACGGCTACAACACTGAAACAGCAAATAACTTAGTATAAAAAACAAAGTGAACAACTCTGTTAATGACGTTTTACTTCATCCAACAAACCTTGTTTAACAATGAAATTGACAATTTTGTCAACGCCTTCGCCAGTATGTAGATTGGTAAATACAAAAGGCCGATCGCCGCGCATTTTTTTTGCATCACGTTCCATAACATCCAGATTAGCGCCGACATAAGGTGCAAGGTCCGTTTTATTAATGACGAGTAGCGCAGATCGCGTAATGCCTGGGCCACCTTTGCGCGGTATCTTTTCTCCCGCGGCGACATCAATAACATAGATGGTTAAATCCGATAATTCAGGACTAAAGGTAGAGGCCAAATTATCTCCACCCGATTCAACCAGAATTAAATCTAGATTGGGGAAATCGGCCGTCATGCGTGCGATGGCTTCCAAATTGATAGAAGCATCTTCTCGAATCGCCGTATGTGGACATCCACCCGTTTCTACACCCATTAAGCGTTCTGGGGGGAGGGCGTTAGCCCGGAGCAGGATTTCCATATCTTCTTTGGTATAAATATCGTTGGTAATGACGGCCATTTCGTAATGGTCGCGCATTTTTTTGCTAAGTGCTTCACATAGTGCAGTTTTTCCCGATCCGACTGGACCGCCGATACCGACACGAAGTGGATTTGATTGAGTATTCATGGTGATTTTATTTTAATAATTTATGATCGATAAACCCTGCTGTATTGTGTTTCATGTTGCATCGACAATAACGATAATCCTGGTGCCCAATTCGAAAGTTCATCATCTTCTAATTCTTGAGCGCGCTGAGCAACGGATTCAATGACCGAATGTAGCGATAGCAATAGACTTTGTCCTGAAACCTGACCGAGAGGGACTGATTTAACGCATGCAAGTACTTGGTTTTCCACTAACGAAAATAACATGCCTAGCAAAGCTGCTTCATGCGGTACACCTAACGCTTCTGTTGCATAGGCAAAAGCAGTTGGTAAAGGAATTTCGGTTAGATTTTGCAAAATTGATTGCAAGGATTCATCCGCAATTTTTAAATCGGTAACAAGCTTGCCGAGTGAATAGCCCATTTGAATCGTTTCCGCACGAAATTCTGATGTATCGCGAGCCGCAATAAAGCATTCTGTCCAATGCTTGATTGTCTCTGAGTCTCGATTAGCAAAAGCTTTCATGAGTCGCCATGAAATCGGCGCTTCAAAATCTCCAATGATATTGAGAGATTCCGTAATCCATTCGTACGCACTCTGCTGGTTAGTGACAAAGCCTTTATCAATCGCAGATTCTAGTCCTTGTGAATAAGTGTAGGCGCCAATCGGTAACGAAGGGCTTGCAAGCTGCAATAATCTAAGTAAAACAGCCGATTGCACGATTACTCCTTATTCGATTGGGAATCAGACGGACGATGTATCTTTTGTCGTACAGGAATGGGTGCTAATGGCCCACGTGCATGATAATGGCCTTCATCGCCATGATGATGGTGATCGTGATCATCGTGGTGGTGGCTATGTCCATGATGATGTCCGCCACCGCCGGCACTACTATAAGCTCCCGATTCTGGTTCAAATTGTGCGCTTTCTTCAGTAACGATGGCGCCTAATCCTTCTAACATTTGTTTCAGCACAGAATCCTGGTGAATTCTAAGAAAACCTTCGCCTACCTGCGTTTGTGTATGGCGATTGCCTAAGTGAAAAGCGCATCGCAACAAATCATGAGGCGTCTTGCAGGTCACTTTATAAGTTGGTTCATGAGCAGCGACGATACGGATAACGCGACCATCATCACTTTTGAGTAAATCATTATTGCGTAAAATAGTGCCACGCGCAGTCAGAATGGCAACATCTTCACCGGATGCAAGAGTGGTTCTGAGGCGACTGTTCTCACGCATTTCATAAGGGAGAACAAGATCAGAAGAAATTGATTCTGCATGTTCAATTTTGGTGTTGAGCGTAAGCATATTAATTATTTTTATAGTTTAAAAGTTAATTTTTATGAAGAATAAAAATTTCGTAATACCGTATCATAAAAAAACGATTGGAAACACATCAAAACAAGCTCCCCTGAATTTCCTAATGCTTTGAAAAACAGGGGAATTGTTAATGCTTTTCGATATTAGAACAAGAAATAGCGTTGTGCCATTGGAAGTTCTGTGGCAGGAGCGCATCGTAGCAATCTACCATCCGCACGTACTTCGTATGTTTCTGGATCCACTTCCATTTTCGGAGTTGCATCATTGTGAATCATATCTTTCTTACGAAGATTACGGGTGTTTTTCACTTCAATGAGTGTTTTGTCCAATTTCAACTGATCAACTATGCCAGCAGCGATCGATGCTTTTGATGCAAAAGTAAAGCATGATGTTTTGATACCGCCGCCATAACCACCAAACATGTAACGATAATGTACAGGTTGTGGTGTTGGAATCGAAGCATTCGGATCACCCATTAAAGCAGCTGCAATCATGCCGCCTTTCAAAATCATCGATGGTTTGGTACCAAAGAATGCAGGTCTCCAGATCACTAAATCTGCATATTTACCGACTTCAACCGATCCGATTGCATGAGAAAGGCCGTGTGTAATTGCTGGGTTAATTGTATATTTAGCAACATAACGTTTAGCGCGGAAATTATCGTTGCGAGCGGTATCTTGGTCCAACGCGCCAAATTGTACTTTCATTTTATGCGCAGTTTGCCAAGTACGAGTGACCACTTCACCGATACGTCCCATTGCTTGTGAGTCAGATGACATCATTGAAATCGCGCCCATATCGTGCAGAATATCTTCCGCAGCGATAGTTTCTTTGCGAATACGTGATTCAGCAAACGCCAAGTCTTCAGCGATATTGGCATGTAAGTGATGGCATACCATCAACATGTCCAAATGTTCGTCTAGCGTATTGGCAGTGTAAGGACGAGTTGGGTTGGTCGAAGAGGGCAATACATTATCTTGTCCCACTACCGCGATAATATCAGGAGCATGACCACCACCTGCACCTTCAGTATGGAAGGTATGGATCGTTCTGTCTTTGAATGCTTTGATGGTATTTTCTAAATAGCCACCTTCATTGATGGTGTCCGTATGAATAGCAACTTGCACATCCATTTTGTCGGCAACAGCTAAACAATTATCGATTGCAGCATAGGTGGTACCCCAGTCTTCGTGCAATTTCAAACCGCAAGCGCCGGCAAGAATTTGTTCTTCGTTGGGGGTTGGCAAGCTAACGTTACCTTTACCGAAGAAACCGGTATTCATGACCAAGCCATCAGAAGCTCTGAGCATCGAATGAATGTGCCAAGGTCCCGGTGTACAGGTTGTTGCTGCTGTACCTACTGCAGGGCCTGTACCACCACCTAACATAGTGGTCAAACCATTCATCATTGCATCTTCTGCTTGTTGTGGAGAAATAAAGTGAATATGCGTATCGATACCACCAGCGGTTACGATAGAACCTTCACCCGCAATAATTTCAGTGGCTGCGCCAATTGCGATAGTAACATTGGGTTGTATATCTGGATTTCCAGCTTTGCCGATCCCTGCAATTTTGCCGTCTTTAATACCGATATCGGCCTTAACAATACCCCAGTGATCAAGAATAACTGCGTTGGTAATCACCGTATCCATGACATCTCTGTGATTACGTTGCGATTGTCCCATACCATCGCGAATGACTTTACCGCCACCAAATTTCACTTCTTCACCATAGGTGGTGAAGTCTTTTTCAATTTCAATAATTAATTCGGTATCCGCAAGGCGAACACGATCGCCTGTTGTAGGACCCATCATTTCCACATACGTATGACGGGGGATTTTTACGCTCATGTTGATACTCCTATAAAATTGTTTGCTATCAGTTTATTTAAGCTTGCCCATCACTTTTTGATTAAAGCCATACACTGCGCGGTCACCGGCAAGTTCTACTAACTCAACCGTTCTTTCTTGACCTGGTTCGAAACGCACAGCAGTACCTGCCATAATATTGAGTCGCATGCCATAGGCAGCTTCTCGATCGAATTTCATGGCTTCGTTGACTTCGTAAAAATGAAAATGAGAGCCGATTTGTATAGGACGATCCCCAGTATTAGAGGCTGTTAGCGTCTTAGTTTTTCTACCGACATTTAATTCAATATCACCGGCTTCGCAGAATATTTCACCTGGAGTTGGTTTTTTCATAGCAATTCCTTTATAAATTGTTAAACGATCGGATTATGAACTGTGACTAATTTGGTGCCATCCGGAAATGTCGCTTCTACTTGAATATCTGGGATCATTTCAGCTACACCGCTCATAACATCGCTGCGGGTTAATACTTTTTGACCGGCCGACATCAAATCAGCAACAGATTGTCCATCCCGAGCACCTTCTAAAATAGCGAAAGTAATCAGTGCAACCGCTTCAGGATGATTGAGGCGTAAACCGCGGGCTTTGCGTCTTTCCGCAAGCATTGCTGCGGTAAAAATTTGTAATTTGTCTTTTTCTCTAGGTGTTAAGTCCATAGTTTTTCTCCTGGGTTAAATAACAGTTTTTATTTTATTCTATTAAATTGCTGCTTGAGGTTATTGAAAGGCCCTCCTATAAGCTAAAATTAATTTATCACGTGTTCCACATGCGTGGAACGGTTCCGTTGCGTCCAAAATATTCTTGGCGAAATAAATTCCAACAACACAACATAACTTGCCGAGCTATTTCGCTGGAGTTTCCTAAGTAACGCGCTACTAAGACTGATTTAAGTTGAGAAACACCAAATTGACCAATATCTTTACTAACGCTTTTGCACTCTAATCGAGCTTGGTCAATAACAGCGCTGGATATCGTTTTTCCTGTAAACAACAAGGTCGCACAAATAGTATGATTACCTAAAGATAGCGATCTATTTTGTCCTGAATCTTCACCATTTAAACTGATTTGTTCAAACCAAATGATCTTTTCATCACGTTTGATGGTGGTGCGTTGCTTGATTTTACCGTTATTGAAAACTTCACCTGACAAGGTGCGTCCAAAACATAGTATTTCACAACCCAAATACATAGCATCTCCATTCAGGGTAACCTGATGATCAATTGCTACATTGGTATTGTTGAAAAAAATAGTTTCCTGCGGCAACCACTCCATCAAGCCGCCTTTGTCAACATCGATTTTGATCGTTTGACGAGCGGTTCTACCTGTTGATTTATACCATTTGGCCGCACCTGGAGTCGTAATTTGGACTTTCGCTGAAGCGCCTGCTTGAGCAGACATTTCTAACTGATCGCCACTGACAACTCCACCCGGAGGATGAATGATCACGACGTGACAAATTTCGTCTCCTTCGGGGTAAAGCGGTTTTTGTACCAGCAGGGGACCAAAACGATCTCTTTCAACTAAACGCGTTGTATCGTCAATTGCTGCAAACTTAAGAGAAAGTTTCGCTTGTAAAGGAGAATACTCAGGATCAGATAAAGGATCAGACATACAAATTGATTCAGTCGATCCCGAGTATTTAGAGGTTGAGACTTCTTCCCGCTGTTGTTCTGTTAAAATTTCTTTTTTATACGCGGTGGATAATGACATTTTGCCTTTTAATTAAGTTTGGTATCCAATTCTAAATTTGCAACTGGAAAGAAAGTTTATAAGCATCAAGCGCTGGGCCGCCAACAGCAAAAGGTGAATAATTCAATCCTTTGGTTATGAGATCACCGTGCTGATAATAAGCGGAAACACGCGCATTGAATCCATCAATAATATAATTTAGACCAGCCTCAATTTCATTACGAGTACTCGCATGATTGGGTTGAACGCTAGTATAGCGACCGTACGGTTGAAAATGCCCGACACCAATTTTCATTGGAAACATATAAAGACCGGTGACTGTCCATGATTTACCATCAAACATACAAAAGCAATCTTTGTCATTGAAAGCTGCTAAATCATATTTGGCATAAAATTGTTTGTATTCGGCATTAATCGTCGCAACGCCTAAATCATTTGGAAGAACTTTTTCAAATAACAAATCGCCTACGAAGCCTAGAAAATCACTGCGATGAGCAGCGGAACCAGCGCCATTTTTTTGATGAGACATACCAAATGCAAGCGCTAAAATATCACCCGCTTTACCGTAGTATGTTCCTGCTGTGTAGTATCCAGGATTTTTTTCCGGATTCAAAAAGTTATAAGTGAAACGTGCGGCCATTAGAACGCTATCATTTGGATTCGGACCAAAATTGTTTTGCGAGCGAAGACCACGGAAGATACCCATGGCATAGCTGAAGGTCCCAGGAACCACTTTAGGTTCTGCGCTACCCCAGAAAGTTGCTCCATCATCACGACCATACATACCAGCACCGTTGTTATTACCATAACTGGTGCTAAAGTCTTGTGAGAAGAAGGGGGTTTTAAAACCGTCATGCGTTGCATGGAAAAAAGGACCATTTAATTCGCCCCGTTCTGTTGGCGCCAACATACGGCCACCCCAGACGTTCAAATAACGGTTATATTCAAACTTGACGATGGCGTCCAAAATGTTATATGACATTCTGGGATTTGCACCTGCTTGCGTATTGTTACAAAAATAACATTCGGTATTGACTTCAAACTTCAAGTAAGGACCGAATTGTCCGTTCAAATAAATACGGGCATTGTCATTGCTGTATCGACCTTCATTAATGTTTCCTGTGCCGATATTTTCAGTCCAAGCACCAGTGCCACGATAACCAGCACCAATTTTAAGCCACTTAGTTTCATCGGCCTGAAATTTCAGTTTATCGGAAATAGGTTTCATAGAAATATCTAAAGCATTGGCGTTTAGTGTGCTTAAAACAAAAAAGCTCATGCATAAATTCTGCATGAGCTTTTTGGAAGCATTCAACACACTGAATGACATAAATTTTCCTTGAAATGGAATGGCTGAGAGAGATTCTATATCATCTCTCAATCCATTGAATGGTTTATTAAATACAATTTTCATGAGAATGGTCCTATTTGACAAATTTAAACAACAAATGACCGCTTGAATAAGCACTCATGTACTAGGAGAGTACATTCTATGGTATTTCTCACAGTCAGCTAAAAGTTAATACTTTCCAAACACTTTGTATTAAAACACTTTGTATTAAAACACTTTGTATTAATCGAAACTAATATCGTTAATCACATTATGGTCTTTCAGTCTGGATGATGTCATGTTATTAATTGGAAAGTAAACATCGAAAAGTAAACATGAGTGGTTTTTGCAATACACTTGTGTTTATTTTGCAACAAATTGAACAATATAGATCAAACATTGATATATTAAGAAAATCAAATTGTGAGTTTGGTTATAAACCGCTAGAATTTTGAATCAATAGCACGCGATTTCATTAAAATAGGAAAATAATTGCTTAATGTTTTTTCATTATAAATGAGGTACTTCCAATGTATGCAAAGACTTATTTGAACAAGTTTTCTTTGGTGATGACTATCTTTCTGTTGTTTGCCAGTAACGCTTTTGCTTCGGACAGTTATTTTGGCAACGCCTCTGAGAAATTAGTAACAGGATTTGCCAATGCGTTGACGGGTTGGATTGAACTACCTAAAAACGTTGTTTTGACCGGGAGAAAAGAAGGCCCAATTTATGGCGCCACTATAGGTCTAGCGATGGGAGTCATGCATACGGTTGGACGCAGTTTAGTCGGCGTTTTGGATGCGGCCACTTTTTTTATCCCGACTAAACCTTCGGTAACGCCTCATTTCATTTGGCAAGATTTTTCGCGGGAAACCTCTTATTGATGAGTGATTGGCATTCGATTATTTCGATACTAATACTTTGAGCAATTTTTGTTAATTCCTTAAAAAATAATAATTTTAAATCTGAGTCCGCCGAACACATTCAACGGCGGTCCTGGTTCATAATAGCGTCCGAGCGTGGCATTGATGCGGGTATTGGCACTATAAGGTGCATCGAAAAGATTATTGATACCTAAAAAGATTGATCCTTCGAGTCGATTGCCTTTAACTTCCCATCCTAACAATAACTGTCCTAAATTATAAGCGCGGTTGTTTGCCGTATTTATATCATTAACAAAAAAATCACCGACGCGATGCACGTGGAGCTGTCCAAAAAATCCAAAAGGGTGCATGTATTTGATTAAGCCTTCCCAACGATGAGCAGGAATACCGGGCATCCGATTACCTTTCAAATTAATATCGTTGACAAAATACTTTTCAAACTCGAAATCGGAATAGGTGTAACCGGCTTCGGCATGCAAACCTTTCCATTGCGGGGTGACGATACGGGTTTCGATACCCATTCTTCGAGATTGGCCCGCATTGCGGAAAAAAGCCCGGCCAGGCGAGGAGGGGAGTTCAAACGGCACGATTTCATTCCACGTTTGAATATAGAATGCTGCGGTATCATAGTGGAATCCCGCGATATTGCCGCGCACCCCTAATTCATTACTCAATGAGGTCTGTGCATTTAAATTGGCATTGAATCCGCCTCTGCCAACCGGATTGTTTAACAGCTCGGTTGTCGTGGGCGCTTCAAATACAGACCCCACATGCGCGTAAGCCTGTTGATACGGAGTAATGCGATAAACCGCTCCGGCTGAACCACTGGCTTGTGATACCGTACGTGAACCTGATTGATTGCCATCGAATTGATAGTGGTCTTTGACATGGTATTGCAGCCAGTCCCAACGACCACCCACCACAATATCCAATTTGCTGGTCATACTCCATTCATTGCGGAAATAAGGTCCAATGCTTTGCACCCGTTCGATTTGGTTTAGATTCAGTACGCCACGGGTTCCGAGGTTGTTGTTGAAACGTTGCCGACTATCATTTTGTATTCCGTAATCGACGCCGGTGAGAAACCGGTTGGGTCGTTGAAACAACAGGCTATCCAAAATGAATTGCATGGCTAAGCCGCCGACCCATCGATCAAATTGCACCTGACCGCCATCGATAAACGGTTGGCGGCTTTGAAAATCGCGATGTGAGCCATGTGCTGTAATGGAAAATTCCTTGCCGGCTGAAGGCCTGACGCGAAAACGAGCCGCCATTTCTTCCTGGCGAATTTCTTCACCCGCATTGAATTGAATATTTCGTGATGATGCCTTTCTCGGATTCGCCTGCACCTCAGCTGCTGTCAAAGCGCCAGCGTCTTTCGACAGGGGAGAATAAAATTCGCGGAATACCAACATCAAATCCGAGCGATCGCTGGTTTGGAAATTTAATTTGATTTGTGAATTGGTATTTTGCATAGCGCTATGATCACGCCAACCTTCTTGTTGCAGGTGCGAACCGAATAATGTGTAGGAAAAATTTCCATTGCGCCCACCCATAAACATTTCCGATTTGAGATAACCGTATTGCCCAAAGACTTGCCGTGGCATGATGACTAATTTTTCATAAGGTGCTTCGCGTGTGGTAATGTCAATCAAACCACCCGAAGCATTGCCATACAATGCCGCCGATGGGCCGCGCACAATATCCATCCGTTGAATCAAGGCCGGATCGATCGAATCCAGTTGCGTTTGTCCGTCCGGTAGCGTTTGTGGAATGCCATCGACGCGCATTTGAAGACCACGCACGCCGAATGGTGAACGTGCGCCAAAGCCGCGAATTGCAATGCGCAGATCTTGCGCAAAGTTAAATTGGTTTTGAAAAAATACTCCTGGTGTATTGCGCGCAAATTCATCTAATGTTGCGCCGGGTTGATATTCTTGTAATGTAGTGCGATTAAACTGCGTGATGCTATTGGGTATCTGGGTTGGTGACCGTTCACTGCGTGTTGCGGTGACATTGATCGGATCCAATACAATGGATTTTGTTGTTGATTGGTTTTGCGCGAGTGCGCTCGATGCAAAAAAAATAGCTGCCAAAAATATTTCAAGATGAAGATTGCGGCTACTCAATTCGTAAGTTCAGTTTGTTAAATGAAGTTCGATAGAAGAGTATAAAATACCTTCTCATCCAATGTTCAATAATTTCCTTCGCTAGCGGGTGATTGAAATTTGCAAATCTTGTTATCCAAGATCGATTTTAATTTTTAAAAACAATCCAACAAAGTTTATTACTGAAGAATGCATAACAATTCCATACCAGAAAATCGCTTGATATTATTAGGTGCAAGTAATTTGACGTTGTCGTTGCGTTTGGCGATCCATGCCATGCAGCAACGCTTAGGAAGTCCGAGCGAAGTATTGGCTGCGGTGGGACATGGTCGCGCCTATGGTATCTGCAGCAGCATTATAAGTCGTAAATTGCCTGCGATTTCGGAAAGTAGTTTGTGGAATGATCTTGCCGTTCAAAGAAACTTATCGTTACCGAGTGCTGCATTGTTGACCGATATCGGTAATGATATTTTATATGGTTTGTTGCCGGAACAAATTTTGAGCACCTTAGAAAGGTGTGTTGATGAGTTGCAACGGTATGGAACACAGATTGTCATGACCAATTTACCGATTACCTCGATTGAAAATTTGACGGATGCGCGCTATTTAATTTTCCGTAATATTTTCTATCCTTCTTGCGAGTTAGCACGCGACACTACTGTGCAACGTGCGCAAAGTTTGCACACAGGTTTGATCGCTTTGGCTGCCAGGAAGAATATCCACTTATATGAACAAGAACCGTATTGGTTTGGCCCCGATGGCATTCATATCGATTATTGGAAGCGGGAAGCATTTTACCAAGATGTAGCGCGGCGTTTTCATGTGGTTGAACCGCAAGCAAATCAAGTAACTAAGGTTAAGAGCAATTCAGCAGCTTGGCTGCGGCGCCCCACCTTCGCTTTTAAAACGCTATTGGGTTATGACTTCTATTGCCCACAACCGAGTGGCTTGTTGAGTAATGGTTCCAGCGTTTGTAAGTATTAATCGATGCATCACGGTATCTCTACATAAAAGGTGAACTTCATGAAAAAAATTAAACTTGAGTTTGGTGATGTAGGTAAAGATATTTCGCTATCACTATCAGCGCTGGTACACATCGGTGATTCAATTTACGCTGCTGGCGATGAAGGCGTCGATCTGGTACGTTTACAAGCAAATAAGAGTGGCACGCGGTTTAAGTATGAGCAATTGATTCCACTCAACGATTGGTTTGATTTACCTATTCCACCGAAAAGCAATAGCTCGAACGGCAAAAAAACGAATGTCGTGGAAATCGATCTTGAAGGCATGGATTTTGACCGCAAAAATCGTTTGTTGTGGATGGTTGGGTCACATAGTCTAAAACGTGGCCGAGCATTACCCGAATTGCAGACCGATCAAAACAAGGAACGCTTGACGGGTGTTAATTCTGATGCCAATCGCTTTTTTCTGGGGTACGTTAAACTAAAACAGGATAAAGATAAACAACTTCGTTTCCCACAAAGTCAAAAGAACAACGATAAAAAAGATACCGACGCACCGCGGAAAAAATATTCTGCACAACTCGAATGTTCAGCAACAAGCAGTGAATTGTTGGATGAAATCAGTCGCGATCCGTTATTTGCCCGATTTTGTCTGCGACTCGACGGCGTTCCCGGTAAAGATAACGGCGTGGATATCGAAGGCTTGGCCTGTGCGCCGAAAGGTCGTGTTTTGATTGGCATGCGTGGACCTGTGTTACGTGGAATCGCGGTTATTTTAGAATTGGCGCCAGAACTGATTCATTCACCTCAAACACACGCTGATCGTTTGCAGTTAACAAAAATTGGTCCTGATGGCTTGAAATACCGCCATCATTTCTTCGACTTGGCCGGACATGGCATTCGTGATTTATGCTGGCACGGTGATGATTTGTTGATTTTAGCTGGCCCAACGACAGGACTGGACTCGCCACCATTGATTTTTCGTTGGAAAAAAGCCATTAAAGCGTTCGGCAAAAATCAATCCGATGAAGAACAATTTGTTTGGCGAGCCAAAAATTCTCTGGTATTAGAGCAAAATAATAGACGCTGGGTACAATTTGAACCGGGTACTGATCATGCTGAAGCGATCATGCTGCTCGATAAAAAAAACTTGCTAGTCGGCTATGATTCGCCGAGTACGAAACGGTATAAACAGCCAGCTACGGTCATCGTAGACGTATTCCCATTAAAATGATTTGACTTTCATTATGCGTTTTTAGGTAGAATCACATTGAACTGAATTAATATCAACGAGAAAAATTGAGAGGAATCATCAACAATGGCAGTAGAACCGCTTGATAACTATGAAAACAAAGAAAAACCCATCGTTTCGACGGCACTCAATATTGGCGTCATCATCGGAACGATTTTGTTTCCACTCGTGGGGTTGTTAATGGGTTTTGCCTATTATCGCAAAGATCACCCCGATGCTAAAAAAGCAGGAAAAATTTGGATGATCTTAGGAGGAATTATGATCGCATTGAATATTTTCTTCTTAATATCAATGCGACAGTCTGGCACAGGTCCGCTTCAATAGTAAGAGATCGTCAAAACATCGGCTTGTTTTTGGTGGAATTGAAGCGTTCTATACCCGAAGTAATCTCTAGCTTTGCAGATTCCACACCGTCCCAGCCTTTGATTTTAACCCATTTGCCCGTTTCCAAGTCCTTATAATGCGAGAAAAAATGAGAGATTTGGGAACGCACCAGTTCAGGTAAATCTTCGCACGAGTTGATTTTTTCATACAGATTACAAAGTTTGGTAATCGGCACTGCCAGTAATTTTGCATCTTCTCCTGCTTCATCGCACATTCTTAACATTCCCAACGGACGGCATCTGACCACTACACCGGTAATTAACGGAACAGGGGAAATGACTAATACATCCACCGGATCGCCGTCATCCGAAAGAGTGTGTGGGATATAACCATAATTGCAGGGATAGTGCATGCACGTTGACATAAACCGGTCTACAAACATTGCTCCCGTGGCTTTATCGACTTCATATTTAATAGGATCGGAATTCATTGGTATTTCAATGATGACATTAAAATCATTGGGAATGTCGCTACCGGAACCCACGCGGTCAAGATTCATTTTTTCTCCATATATAAATGATTATAATTGGCACTTTAATGGCGGTATTAAGAACCACCATAAAATAACCTCGAAAATTAATTAATTGATAATTTAATACAATTAGAATGAAAGCTAATTTATTATGAAAGCACTTTTCTTCATGCTTTTTGATGTATAGATTTGTTACGGCAAAAGAATTTTGTTACAAAGAGGTTGATTGCTAAGTGTTTAAAATTTACTGTATGAGTAAGGGCGAAAAATTTAAAATTTTCTGATATTAACTGCCCTAAAACGAAAGAATTTTTGAAATTTTAGCGGTGCCAATTATATCACAAAACGTAATTGTTCTCTGAACTTGGTATAATGGCGCTCAAGTTATTTTAAAAGAATATATTTTTGTAACTGATACAATCTAATTTCTAGTTTCGTTACCTGATTTTCTTATCGCAGAATGTGAGCAAACTAATAATAAAATAATAACCTCACAAAACATTACCTAGATGTGATAAATAACGATGCAGAATTTAATACTTTTTAATAATATTTTTACACTTCGTCAGGGGGAATAGCATGTCGCAAAAACACCCGGTTATCGCGGTAACCGGATCTTCAGGTGCGGGAACGTCAACGGTTAAAAACAGTTTTGAGCAAATTTTTCGTCGCGAGAAACTGAAAGCAACCATTGTGGAAGGGGATAGTTTTCATCGTTTTGATCGAGAAGCAATGAAAAAAGCAGTTGCCGAATCTGAAAAAATCAATGGTCGCCCAATCAGTCATTTCGGTCCAGAAGCCAATGAATTTGAAAAATTGGAAGCGTTATTCAAGGAATATAGCGAAAGTGGCAAGGGACAAACGCGGTTGTATCTGCATAATGATGAAGAAGCTGCACCGTGGAAGCAACAAGCCGGTACGTTTACACCTTGGAAAGATATCGAACCAGGATCCGATTTATTATTTTACGAGGGATTACATGGTGGTGTGAAAAGCGATACAGCAGATGTTGCCAAGCACGTGGATTTGCTCGTCGGGGTGGTACCTATCGTCAATTTGGAGTGGATTCAAAAGATTTATCGCGACACTAGCGCACGAGGTTATTCAGCCGAAGCGGTGACGCAAACCATATTACGACGCATGCATGATTATGTGCACTATATTACACCGCAATTTTCACGCACGCACGTTAATTTTCAACGGGTTCCGACGGTCGATACATCCAATCCATTTATCGCTCGCGCTATTCCAACGCTTGACGAAAGTATGGTGGTGATACGTTTTAGAAATCCTAAAGATGCTGATTTTCCTTTCTTGCTGAACATGATTCATGATTCTTTCATGTCACGCCCTAATACCATCGTTGTCCCAGGTGGAAAAATGGGAATGGCCATTGAATTGATCTTGACGCCAATGATTTTGGATATTGTCGCTAAGAGCAGAGCATAATTGCGACTGATCGTGTGTGTAGTTTGATCTTTTTTCAGTTACCATCATTATTTTTCAATAGTAGCATAACGATGGCCGAGTAGATCTCGGCCTTTTGTCTTTCTAGCGTTGCCAACTGTCTACAAAAACCAGACTTTAAGACCTTGTAAATACGTGACTTGTAGCTAATCGTGGTCAATCATGTGAACATGGGGTAACACGCCAATTTGTGAGTATAATTGTGAGTATTTTTGAGGATACTCACATTGGGTTACTTACAATTGCTCGAAACACTCATGTCTAGGGATTTTTATATGAAATTGACAGATTCAATCATCAAATCGGCAAAGGTGACCGATAAGGATTACTCGATTGCTGACGGACATGGTTAACCTTGCATATAAAAACGTCAGGTTCTAAGTTATGGCGCTATAGGTATAGGTTTAACGGTATATGAATATCACGACTTTGGTTGACAGTTTTGATAAATTAACTGTTTTCAAGGAGTCGTTGATGAATCTACAAGCACAAAGAGATATATCTCGCAAACTCAAAGTATTTCAACATGCCGTCAAA
>JAJHPK010000075.1 GCA_020890945.1 Nitrosomonas sp. | reverse complement strand
TAAGAGGTTATAATCTGTTAGCAGATGTAATCAATGGCGTTAAATTTGTTAACGGTATTAAACAAGCAGAGGATCAAAAACAGAATGCCGCTTGATTCTCTATACACCAGATTTGACTATAGCTCAAATAACCTCTAAGTTCTTGTGATTTTTTGTAACGTTCAACAGATTGCTTTTGCCGTATGAGTACTTTCTTGCAATATCTGTCATATAAATCATCCCTTGGTATCTAGCTGCATATTGCACAGTATACTGAGGGACTAAGCCGTTTATTAAGATTGCTGTCGAGAAGAATTATTTTTAATTTCATGCAGTTAATCACATGAGCCAATATATTTTGATGTATGTCTTCAATTTTGTTAGGAAAGTAATATCGTTAGTGAATAATTCTTCGAGATTCTACGAGTATTGCCGAATAAAAAAGCACTAGACTAACAAATTTTATCTGCTAATCTACTCGACACTTAACTTTATAAGGAAAAAGGAATGGCAACTATTCAGGTATTTGATCCAGCTTTATGTTGTAGCTCGGGTGTTTGTGGCGTCGAAGCAGATCAGGATTTAATCAATTTTGCTTCTGATTTAGATTGGATGAAACAGCACAATATTTCCATTGATCGTTTTAATCTAGCTCAGCAACCCATCGATTTCGCAAATAATCCTACCGTAAAGGGATTCTTGGAACGCTCCGGTGCGGAAGCCCTTCCATTAATCTTGGTGAATGGTGAAATCGCGTTAGCGGGGCGCTATCCAAACCGTAATGAATTAGCACGTTGGACGGGCGTTTCATTGGAGGAAGAGGAAACCGAATCGAGTTGCTGCGGTGGTTGTTGCTAACGCAACATAAACTTTTGCCATGAGTAAGCTCAAATTTCTTAGTAATCCGCCAAGATTTTTGTTTTTTACCGGCAAAGGTGGCGTTGGCAAAACCTCATTAGCTTGTGCCGCTGCGATTACATTGGCCGACTCAGGTCTGAGGGTGTTATTGGTCAGTACTGATCCTGCTTCTAATGTTGGACAGGTATTTGGTATTGCAATTGGTAATAACATTACATCGATTCCTAATGTCCTTAGATTGTCGGCTTTGGAAATCGATCCGCAAACGGCTGCTCAAGCTTATCGCGATAAAATCGTCAGTCCAGTGCGCGGGGTATTGCCAGATTCTGTTGTTAAAAGTATAGAGGAACAGTTGTCGGGTGCGTGTACGACGGAAATCGCGTCTTTTGATGAATTTACCGGCTTACTCGTTGATTCCAACTTAACGGCTGATTACGATCACATTGTTTTCGATACCGCGCCCACTGGACATACTATTCGACTACTACAATTACCAGGCGCCTGGAACGATTTTCTTGAAGAAGGTAAGGGTGATGCGTCTTGCCTTGGTCCTCTAGCCGGTCTTGAAAAGCAGCATTCTCAATACAAATCGGCCGTAGATTCTTTAGCAGATCCTAAGCGCAGTCGGCTGATATTGGTGGCTAGAGCGCAAAAAACCGCATTACGTGAAGCTGCAAGAACGCATGAAGAATTGGCAGCGATCGGATTGACCAAACAATTTTTGGTTATCAATGGCTTGTTGCCGCAAGCAGAAATAGTGCACGATGATTTGGCAATCGCCATTTTTCACAGAGAGCAGAAAGCACTCGAAGCAATGCCAGCGGTTCTGAATCAATTGCCTTGTGATCGCATCAATCTTAAACCGTTTAACCTCGTTGGGTTAAGTGCGCTACGTCAGTTGTTAATCGATGACGAGTTATTCGATAGCACTAAAGGTATGGATAGCATTCATCATGCCATTTCATTTCCTACTTTAGCCAGTTTGACCGACGAAATGACTAAGGATGGGTGCGGATTGATCATGTTGATGGGCAAAGGTGGCGTGGGTAAAACTACACTGGCAGCTTCGCTCGCTGTCAGTATTGCGAAACGCGGATTCTCGGTGCACTTGACCACTTCAGACCCGGCTGCTCACTTACATGAAACATTAAGCGGCGCGATGAGTAATTTGGTCGTAGATCGAATTGATCCACATGTTGAAACTGAGCGCTATAGGCAACGCGTCATGCAGTCTAAAGGTGCGAAACTAGATGCTCAAGCCAAGGCATTGTTGGAAGAAGATTTACGTTCACCATGTACTGAAGAAATTGCTGTGTTCCAGGCATTTTCGCGGATTATTCGCGAAGCTGGAAAGAAATTTGTAATCATGGATACAGCCCCGACAGGTCATACGTTATTACTGTTAGATGCTACGGGTGCTTATCATCGCGAGATTATCAAACAAATGGATCAGTCCATCACGCATTACACCACGCCGATGATGCAACTTCAAAACCCTAAGCAAACGAAAATATTGATAGTGACGTTGGCTGAAGCAACGCCTGTAATGGAAGCGGCTAATTTGCAAGGAGATTTGCGCCGCGCAGGCATTGAACCGTGGGCTTGGGTTATTAATAACAGCATAGCTGCCGCCACTGTACGGTCGCCTTTGTTATGTCAGCGCGCCGGCAATGAGCTCGCTGAAATCGAAAGGGTTGCTACTCAACACGCCAAACGATATGCAGTTGTTCCGTTATTGGCGGATGAACCCATAGGAATCGAAAAACTGTTACAAATAATGCAATAACAAGACCTGCTATTTTCAAATCAAACAGATAGCAATTCAAGATTCACTTTTTACAGTGTTGTAGGTAATCTGTTTTACCAAACTAATCGTTTTCATCGTACTGTCATATCTTCGTAATAATACCGCTTTAACATCCTAACCATGAGTGTAATCCACATTCTCGTTCAGGAGATTTCAAGATGAAATTACGATTTAGCATTATATTTTTAGTTATTAATTTATTGGTTAGTTCAATTGCATTTGCAGCAGATATAACAGGCGCAGGCGCAACTTTTCCTTACCCGATTTACGCCAAGTGGGCGGATGCTTACAACAAGCAAACCGGCGTCAAACTCAATTATCAATCGATTGGGTCAGGTGGCGGGATCAAGCAAATTAAAGCGAGAACAGTTGATTTTGGTGCATCGGATAAACCGTTAACACCTGAAGAATTACAACAAAGTGATTTAACCCAATTTCCAACCGTGCTGGGTGGCGTAGTTCCGGTTCTTAATTTAGAAGGTGTAAAACCAGGCCAATTAAAATTAACGGGTGATGTTTTAGCAAACATATTTTTAGGAAAAATTAAAAAGTGGAATGATCCACAAATCGCGAGTTTGAATGCAGATGTTATATTGCCTGAGAAAAATATTACCGTGGTGCATCGTGCAGATGGTTCAGGTACTACGTTTTTATTTACCGACTATTTGTCCAAAGTGAGCCAGGAATGGAAAGATAAGGTTGGAGCCGATGCCTCTGTATCATGGCCGATTGGAACAGGCGGAAAAGGTAATGAAGGTGTTGCTAATTTTGTGAGACAAATCAAGAATTCAATTGGTTATGTTGAAGCAGCCTATGTGAAACAGAACAAAATGAATTTCGCGCAACTGCAAAATGCCGATGGTTTATATGTATCGCCGACTGAAGACAGTTTCCGAGCAGCCGCGGCTAACGCGCAATGGGACGAAACAACCGGTTTCTACGAAATTCTAACCAACAAGCCAGGCCAAGCCAGTTGGCCAATCACCGGTGCGACTTTCGTGTTAATGCCAAGATCACCAGCTAATCCCGAGCAAGCCTTAAATGTATTGAAATTTTTCAAGTGGGCTTATATCAATGGCAACGAAATGGCATTGGCATTGGATTACATTCCATTACCTCACGGCATAGTGCAATTGGTAGAAGATTCATGGAGAACGAATATCAAAAATAAAGATGACCAAGTGATTTATTCAATCGCAACGAAATAGTATTGGATATTTTTAATGTCACAAGAAGATCATTTGGCAGATAGAACAAGCAAACAGTGGCGTTACGATGTACTTTTTCGTCAGGTAACACGTTTTTTTGCATTTTTTGTTTTTTCGTTATTAGCAGCGCTAATTATTTCTTTATTGATCGGTAGCATGCCCGCTATTAAAACCTTTGGTGTTGATTTTATTTTCAGCGCAGAATGGAATCCGGTCACTGAAAAATTTGGTGCGTGGGTGCCGATTGTCGGTACTTTAGTGACATCGTTGATTGCCCTTGCCATCGGTGTGCCGGTGAGCTTTGGCATCGCACTGTTTTTAACCGAACTATCACCTCCCTGGTTGCGTCGGCCATTAGGAACCGCCATCGAGCTTTTGGCTGGAATTCCCAGCATTATTTATGGGATGTGGGGGCTTTTTGTATTCGCGCCTTTTTTTGCGGAATATATCCAGCCTTGGTTACAGAATTCTTTCGAGGATGTGCCTGGAATTGGCTTCTTGTTTGAAGGGCCTTTCATGGGGATCGGCATGCTGACTGCGGGAATTATCCTGGCTATCATGGTCATTCCTTATATTGCCTCCGTGATGCGCGATGTGTTTGATATTGTGCCGCCGATGTTGAAAGAATCTGCCTACGCATTGGGAGCAACTACGTGGGAAGTCGTTTGGCACGTGGTTTTGCCCTATACCAAAGCCGGGGTCATTGGCGGCGTTATGCTGGGTTTGGGGCGTGCTTTAGGAGAAACCATGGCGGTCACGTTTGTGATCGGTAATGCGCATCAACTGCATAGCTCTCTTTTCATGCCGGGAAATAGTATTGCATCGGCACTGGCGAATGAATTTACGGAAGCGGATGGTGAGTTGTACACGTCAGCCTTAATCGAGTTGGGTTTAATACTTTTTTTCATTACTTTTGTAGTTTTGGTGTGTTCCAAATTACTCTTGGCACAACTACAAAAACATGAAGGCAAAATTACTTAGGCGTTAAACGTGAATCCAATTTATATTCGTCGGCGTATTGTCAATGCCACTTGCCTGACATTTTCAATTCTAGCCATGGCATTCGGTTTATTCTGGTTATTTTGGATATTACTGACCTTGTTTGAACATGGATTGCACGGCTTGACGGCTAGTTTATTTACCGAGATGACGCCAGCGCCCGGTAATGAAGGCGGCTTGCTTAATGCGATTATAGGCAGTTTGGTCATGGTGATACTGGCAACGCTCATTGGGACACCGATTGGTATTTTGGCCGGTACTTATTTGGCCGAATTCGGTCAACGTGGTTGGCTTGCTCCAGTCACTCGATTCATCAATGATATTTTGTTGTCCGCGCCATCGATTGTGATTGGTTTATTCATTTATACCATTTACGTCGCTAAAGTTGGTCATTTTTCTGGCTGGGCTGGAGTGCTGGCGCTATCGATGATTGTTATCCCAGTGGTTGTACGTACTACGGAAGATATGCTGCGTTTGGTGCCGAATAGCTTGCGTGAAGCTGCCGCAGCATTAGGTGCGCCACAATGGAAAATTATTACCTTAATCACTTGGCGAGCCTCTAAAGCAGGAATTCTGACTGGTGTGCTGTTAGCGATTGCGCGTATCAGTGGAGAAACTGCGCCATTGTTGTTCACTGCGCTGAATAATCAATTTTGGAGCATGAATATGAATCAGCCGATGGCAAATTTGCCTGTGGTGATATTCCAATTCGCCATGAGTCCTTACGAATCTTGGCAAGGATTAGCGTGGGCAGGCGCATTACTCATCACATTAAGTGTATTGACTTTGAACATAGCGGCACGTTTCTTTTTACGTAAACACGAATACCATAAATAAACAATCAAATGAACAATAATTCGGTTTTAAAGAGTGTGAATGATGACAGCGTGGCTGAAATCAAAATGAAGGTTGAAAATTTAGATTTTTTTTATAGCAAATATCATGCGTTGAAATCCATCAATATGGATATTCAAGAAAAACGTGTGACTGCTTTCATCGGTCCTTCAGGCTGCGGTAAATCAACTTTATTACGCACATTTAATCGCATGTATCAACTCTATCCTAGCCAAGAGGCGCGTGGTCAGATACGCATCGACAATGTCAATGTGCTAGATAGAAAACAAGATCTAAATATTCTTCGAGCCAAGGTTGGAATGGTATTTCAGAAACCGACGCCTTTTCCAATGTCAATTTTTGATAACGTCGCTTTCGGTGTTAGGCTGTATGAATCATTAAACCGTACAGAATTGGAAGAACGGGTCGAGTGGGCTTTACAAAAAGCCGCGCTGTGGGACGAGGTGAAAGATAAATTGCATCACAGCGGCACGAGTTTATCCGGTGGGCAGCAACAGCGATTGTGTATTGCACGTACTATTGCGGTAAAACCTGAAATTGTTCTGTTAGATGAGCCAACCTCGGCGTTAGATCCTTTATCTACCGCGCGCATCGAAGATTTGATCTTCACGCTTCGCGAAGAATACACCATCATTGTCGTCACGCATAATATGCAGCAAGCCGCTCGAGTGTCCGATTACACAGCCTATATGTATCTCGGCGAACTCATCGAATTTGGCGATACCCGGACCATTTTTACCACACCCAAAAATAAAGCCACTGAAGATTACATCACAGGGAAATTCGGCTAAATAGATAGTTTTTCAGTACCATTCCAGCCAACAGCTTTTTTAGCGATTAATAGGCTGTTTATCCGATTTTAACAAGTCAAGTTTATGTTTATGATGCACTGATTTAATCCCCATTTTGGGTGGTGATCGGTGCTCACACGTATCAATCTTTTCGCTTTTGTTCTAGGGACAGGCTTGCTTCAGCAACAAGCAGAATTGCCTTCGCTACAATGGCTATGGTTGTTGTTTCTGGCGATGGTTTGTTATGGATTATGGCGATATTTCCAACGATCATCTGCATTACTGGTTATTCAGCGGATCACGCAATGGTCTATTTTTCTTGCATTGGGTTTTTTCTGGGCTGCATTAAACGCCCATTGGCGTTTAGCAGATACTTTGCCGCTTGAATGGGAAGGTAAAGATATTCAAGTCGTTGGTGTTGTTGCTAGCTTGCCGCAACGGCATACGAATGGAATACGCTTTAAATTCGATGTCGAGCAAGTTCTTACTGAGAACGCATACGTTCCCAAGCACATTGCGTTGTCTTGGTATTCACAGCAACCAGCCAATAATTCCTCTTTTTTACCTGCTGTAGAAGCGGCGCAACGCTGGCAATTAACGATTCGCGTTAGGCATCCACACGGTAATGCCAATCCGCATGGTTTTGATTATGAACTGTGGGCATTGGAGCACAATATTCGTGCAACGGGGTATGTGCGTTTGTCGATGTCCAATCGCTTGTTGCAGCCCATGGTTTATCAACCCCAATATTGGATTGAACAGGTACGCGAAACTATACAACAACGTTTTGAAAGCCATCTGGCAAACAAACCTTATAGCGGTATTTTGAAAACATTAGCGACTGGCGATCAATCTGCAATTCAACGTGATCAGTGGGAAATGTTGATTCGTACCGGAACTGTTCATTTGATGGCAATTTCAGGATTGCATATCACGCTGGTTTCAGGATTGGTGTTTTCACTGCTATTCTTTTTATGGCGTAGCAGTAATTACTTGCTTTTGCGTTTGCCCGCACGTAAAGCGGCGGTGATGGGAGGATTGCTGGCGGCGTTAGGGTATGTGGCGCTATCCGGTTTCGCGATTCCGGCGCAACGTTCATTCTGGATGCTTTTCGCGGTAGCCGGCGCGTTATGGATTGGCCGTACGATTTCTCCCATCACTGTGTTGCTTTGGGCATTGTTTCTAGTGGTGCTATGGGACCCGTGGGCGACGCAATCGGCTAGTTTTTGGCTATCCTTTGGCGCCATCGCGATCATTTTATGGGTTACCGTGGGTCGAGTGAATATAACCCGGGGCTGGCAGCAATGGTTTCGTATTCAATGGGCAATTTCATTGGGTTTAGTACCCTTATTGCTAGCTTTATTTCAACAAGTGTCACTAGTTTCACCGTTGGCGAATGCGATTGCTATTCCTATCGTGAGTTTCATCGTTATTCCTTTAACGCTGCTTTCCATTATTCCATTTTTCGATTCGATTTTGCTACCGTTAGCACACGAAGCAATGAGCTTCAACATGCTAATAATGCAATCATTCAGTGAGCTGCCTAATGCGGTATGGATACAGCATGCCCCTCCGCTGTGGGCGACAGGTGTGGCGATCGCTGGAATTTTTTGGTTGTTATTACCAGGCAGTATCGGGTTGCATTTATTCAGTGGATTTCCTGCGCGCTGGTTGGGTTTGATTGCGTTATTACCGCTGTTTGTCATTGTTCCAAGCAAACCAGCTGATGGTGAATTGTGGTTAACGGTTTTAGATGTCGGACAAGGGTTGTCGGTGGTAGCGCGCACAGCAAAGCATAGTTTATTGTTTGACACCGGCCCTGGTTTTGGTGAAACCGATAGCGGTAGCCGTATTATTGTTCCTTATTTGCGCGGCGAAGGTATCGATCAACTGAATAGGATGATCATATCCCATGCCGACACGGATCACAGCGGCGGTACGTTATCTGTGATAAAAGTTGTAGCTGTTGACAACGTGCTGTCTTCATTAGATCAATCGCACCCTCTACTCCAACAGCTCTCTCATCATGCGAGATGTCAGGCTGGAATGATGTGGGAATGGGACGACGTAAATTTTGAAGTGTTACATCCAACCCATGAAACTTACGATAATCCAGCAGGAAAAACGAACGATCGAAGTTGCGTTTTAAAAATTACCAGTCGGCATGGGAGCGTGTTGTTGCCTTCCGATATTGGCGTTAAAGAAGAATCTGCGTTATTGAAACATGCGGCCGACAAATTGACCGCGAATATACTGGTTGCGCCGCATCATGGAAGCAATTCATCCTCTTCATTGGCTTTTATTCAAACAGTCAAGCCGGAATTAACTATTTTTCCCGTAGGGTATCAGAATCGATATCACCATCCGCACCAAGAAATATTGCAGCGATACCAACGCTACGGGGAAAATATGCCATTGTTGCGAAGTGATACGCATGGTGCCATATTGATGCACTTTGCTAATCAGCAATATACCGTCGAGAGTTGGAGAATGCTGCGTAAAAGTTATTGGCAGCATCAGTAGCAATTGGAATATGCTGTGTGCGCTGGGTTTTGTTTGATCACTGTCACTCAGTATTATCTCAGTTATCTTAATGAATCGTGAATCTCTCGGGGCATAAAGCTCATTTATTCGGCTACTTGCATCATTGTCAACATTGAGTATCATGTGAAAATTCATCATTCCAGGGGGATGTCATGTCGCCAGCCAATTTTCCTTCCGCTGTTGCTTCTGCATTTTTCTCCGCGATCTTCCATTCGGTTTTTTTCAGATCGCTCATTATCGGCATCATCCGCTTGGGAGAACGGGGTACAACGCACCAACGCATCGAAATTATGGAGTGATATGTTCAAAATCAGCCAACACACTATTTTGTCAGGCTTATCAATACGCAATCAAACTTACGCGCATCATCAAAAAACTCGTTTTGAGGAATTACGCGGCGTTGGATGTTACGTTGTTGAAAATAATGGTGAATGTCGTGCCGACACCTGGTTCGCTATCAACATTGATTTTTAATTTATTATTTTCCGCGGCGATTTTTACAATCGATAGGCCGATACCGCTGGTGGATTTATTATGCATTGCCGCTCGTGGAGAATAAAAGTATTCGTTAAAAATGTTGGGTAAATCTTTGCTTTCGATGCCGATGCCGTGGTCAGTCACTGTAACTGTGGCTTGATCGGTTCCGATCTGGTGAGAGGCAATTTCAATGGATGTGCCGTGATGTGAATAAGTGATGGAATTGGAGATAATGTTTTCAAATAAGATTTCTAGTTGTTCCGGAATGCACTGGTAGTAAAAATCATTTACCGAAACATTCAATTTCATTTCTTTAGAATTGATAACCGGTCCGAGCTTGTCGATGCATTTTTTTAAAATAGTATAAATATTCGTAGATTGAAACTGCGCCGTATCGTGACAACTGGTTTTTAAACGTTCTAATCGCAATAAATCAAGAATTAGTCCTGACATGTTTTTCGCTCGAATATCCATTTGTTCGAGCGCATGCGTGACTTCCGAAGAGGTTTCTCCGAGATAGCCTTCTCGAATCAAATTGATCTTGCTGCGAATGGCATCCAGTGGCGATTTAAGCTGGTGTGTAATCAGCAACGCGTATTGATCTTTTTCAACTTGTGCTCGTTTGATTTGTTTGTAAGCATCAGCTAGATGATGTTCATGCGTGCGAACAATTAATGAAAGCCTTGAAACCACATACCAAACAACGAGAAATAACACATCCAGAAAAATCATCCAAAGCAAGGCGTTGTCTTGCGGTGAACTTTCGATAGAAAAATGTTTATTGATCAATGTTGAAAGCGGCGCTTGCGCAAAAAGAAAGTTATCAATCAAGATGACAACCGTATCCATAATGCAAACTAGCACGGTTACATAGAAACTTTCGCGCGCTGAAAAAAAGATGCATGCTAAAGCAATATGCAACACATAGAAAAAAGACACTGGTGTAGACGTACTGCCAATGTAATGTACGACGACAGAAAGACAGACCAGATCTACGATAATCTGCGCCCAAAGATTGATGGTAGGAGAGTTGTATCGACTTGGCGGTAAGTAATCTAACGCAATGATATAAAGAATATTGGCGAAAATGAGTATACCGATAACGACGACAGGCCAATTATGTTGGTCACTGACACCCAATTTGACGAAAGTGTCTGAGGATGAAAGTAGTACTAATATTTCAAAAACAATTAAAGCGCCGATTAATACCCAACGAAAGGCAATGAACCATCGGATATTGCTGATTAAGACATCATCGCTCAGTTTAACTCGAGCCTGTGCTTCTAAATGTGAGGCTGCACGATTATTAGCAGATTTATCCCAAGAAAATTCGGTGCTTGTCATTACTTTACGAATATTAATATTGTTAGGCAATTTGCCCGTCTTTATTTTTCAAGCGAGCGTTGATTGTTGCGAGAAGACTAATCGGTTCAACGGGTTTTTCCATGATACATACCCATTCATGCGATTGATTTTCAAAATAAGGTCGAATCATGTCACCTAAGGAAGTTAGAAAAATAGCCTGCATCTCAGGATAGTTTTTATGAAGGTTAGCAAAAGTCGTCAAACCAGAATCCATAGATTCCACCATGACATCTAGAATGGCTAAATTAGGCCGGATCGTATTGTTTTTTAATGAATCAAGAAAATCCTGCATGGTGAGATAACTGTCAACCTCGTAGCCATCTTTCTTTAAAATTAGTTGTACGGATTCACGGATATCTGAATCGTCATCAACATGAGCAATGCGTAAAACCATGGTAATCAATCTCCTTTTGTTTTTTCGTCATTATAGTTATAAAAAAGAAGTTATTAAAATTTATGCTGCTTATTGGCATATGGGTATACTTCTTTCCCTTGGTGTGAGTATGGATACAAATGATAATAGCTGAGCTTATGTGAAAATTATGTGAATAGCAAATGTCATTTGGCTGGACAAATTTTGGGTGTCGGCAATGACAAAAAAGCCTAAATTACCTAAGGATTAATTTTTCCTTGGATTGGGTGAAAATATTGTGTAACATAATGATTATTAATTTGATATGGCTTAAGCTAGAAAGCTGGTTATTATCTAAGTCCACTATACATTTTATGTGGCGGTTAGGTATCATATGCAATGTTTTAATTCTTTAGGTTTTAAAAACTTAAAGCGAAGGAAAATACTGGATGTTACTGGTGCTCTTGTACTGTTACGGATAGAGCATGGCTTAAAGTGCTAAAAGGGAATAATGTTTACAAAAAAAGGATTGGGCGTTACCGTTTACGCAAAGCCAATCAGTATTGTTATCTTATTGATAACTTTGTTAGTTATTCCATTTTCTTCACTTATGGCGGAAGAATGGATCTATATTTTCAAACGAGGTGACAATCTATGGAATTTTACTGAAAAGCATCTTGTCAGCATGAAGCATTTAGATGGAATTATCCGTTTAAATCATATTCACAATCCTTATTTTGTACCTCCAGGCACACAATTACGTGTTCCCATCCCTTGGACAAAGCAGCATGGGCAAGCTTATGCGGAAGTGATTCAAGCACGAGGTGCTGTTACCCTGCATCGTAAGGGACAGACTGATACTTCTCTTCAATCCGCAATGCAATTATTGATTGGCGATGAAATTCAAACAGGTGAGGGTGCTTTTTTGACATTGAAGTTTGCAGATGATACGCAACTCAATGTCCAGCCTAATTCGTATCTACGTTTGCATGATATGAGAATTCTCGGTGATTATGGTTTGATCGATACGATGATTGAGCTACAAAAAGGGCGAGTAGAAAGTTCTGTGCCGAAAAATCCTGAGAATGGAACCCGCTTTAGAATTCGCACACCTTCCGCGATAAGTTCAGTTCGAGGTACCGATTTTCGGGTTGGCGTGGTGGAAGTCGAATCAGCTTCTACCAGCGAGGTTTTAACCGGTGCGGTTGAAGTAGAAGGTAAAGATAAAGTCATCAAAGTTCGTGAAAAATATGGCACATTTGCTACGGTAGGGAAACCGCCGCAACCACCTATCAAACTACTGTCCCCACCTGATCTATCTGGAACGAATGATTATTACCGAGAACTGCCTTTAGTCATTAATATAAAACCGATTCGTGGTGCACAAGCGTATCGCGCACAAATTGCCAATGATCGAGAATTTAATAACTTAATCACCGAATTTACGACAACAAAATTGCCTTTTCGAGACGGTAATCTTCCGGATGGTAATTATTGGTTAAGAATTCGTGGCATCGATCAATCTTGGATTGAAGGTTTTGATGCTGCGAAGCCGATATCTCTCAACGCACGACCGGAACTTCCCTTTATTCTTTCACCGATGCCTGATGGTGTCATGAATCCCGAAAAACATGAATTCAAATGGGCTAAGCAAGAAGAAGTTTCGCATTATGCCGTCATGGTCAGCGACAGCGCTGACTTTTCCAGCCTGAATTACTTTAATCCGGAATTCAAGGACAATGAGCTGATACTTTCTGAGCGATTAAGCCCCGGTCAGTATTTTTGGCGTATCATGGCTGTTTCTCCACAAGAGGGCGCCGGACCCATGAGTGATGTCATGGCTTTTCGTGTTCCTCATCCTGGTCCATCGCTGGAAGATGCTAAATTTGATGAAAACAGCATGACATTCTCATGGCGTGCTCCTGCAGAAGGGCAACGTTTTCATTTTCAATTTGCCAGCGATTCTGAATTCAATCAAATCATTCATGATGAAGTAACAACAGCCTCTCAAGTTGTAATCAAGAAGCCTGAAAGTGGAGTGTATTACCTGCGAACCAAAACGATTGAGTCTGATGGTTTTCAAGGGCCTTGGGGATCACCTCAAACGATTGATGTTCCGCGAGGTATATCTTATTGGTTTATGTTATTGATGTTGCTACCATTACTAGTGCTTTTGTAATGACGTCACTTTTTGCAGACAAATCTTACTATACCGATAAAAATTTTGTTGCGTGTGCAGTTTTCATTTTGTTTGCTGTAGCTTTCATTTCCTATGAAAAGTTACTCGAACGCTTCGACTTCATCGTATACGATAAACTCATATCATTTCAACATCCTAGCTATGATTCGAGAATCGCTATTATTACAATCGATGATAATAGTCTGAAAGCATTAGGACAGTGGCCTTGGTCTAGAGCATTACATGCGCGACTGATTGATCGATTGCGAACTATCGACAATAAAGCAGTCGTATTTGATTTGTTATTTACGGAACAGCAAGAATCGAATGCTGCTGCAGATCGATTGTTTGCAGAAGCGATTGCTCGTCATGGTCATGTTGTCCTTCCTGTCGCGCCGATATCCGAGTCAGCGCCTTATGCCATTGATTTTGCGCAACCGTTACCGATGTTTTCTGAACATGCCAAACTGGGACATGCGGACGTGGAGTTAGATAAAGACGGGGTTGTTCGGCGGGTATTTTTGTATGCGGGTATCGATTCCCCTGCGTGGCCGACTTTATCGCTAGCATTGCTGAATGATATTAAGACAAAAAAACAATTGTCCGATGTTGATCATGATGAGATAAAGTCATTGAGTGATTCTGATAAATTGTGGACTCGTTCAGCAGAGGTATTGATTCCTTATGTAACGGAATTGGGAGCATTTCAGCAAGTATCTTACGCACAAGTTTTGTTTAATGATGCTGTCTTGCAGCGTTTGAGAAATAAAGTGATTTTTGTTGGAATCACTGGGACTGGCTTAGGCGCACGTTTTTCTACTCCTTTAACATCCATTGATCATCGATTAATGACTGGCATAGAGTGGCACGCAAATGTGTATTCGATGCTATCTGAAAATCATATAATCAAGCCACTTTCTAATTCTACTATGGCGCTTCTTTCGGCGTTCTGCGTGGGGATTTTTTTACTGTTGTTGATTCAACAGAAGCGTCAGTTAACAATTTTTGTCTTGTTCGGTCTTTTTGCATTGGCATTATTGATGAGCGGGGTGCTGTTAAAATTTGCTCATATTTGGATGCCTCCCAGCGCAATTCTAGTAGGCACCTTATTCCTCTATCCACTAGAAAATTGGCAGCGCATCAATCGTTTTGTAAGTATTTTTTGGATCAACAAAATACGCACTAGCGCAGCTCTAGAGTCTATTGGTGATGGCGTTATTATTACTGATAATGCGAATACAATTATTTACGCCAACAAAGGTGTGGAAAAAATCCTTCAAACACAATTTTCTGAACTGAACGGGAAAATGCTACATGAAATTCTAAGCTTCTATCCCATCTCAGATCTTGTGAGTGTTCCTCGGTTAAAAGAAAATTTTTCAGCGTTAGCAATAAAATCAACAAAAACTCCTGTGGAATACAACATTAAAACATCGCATGGTGATGAGCTTACAGTGCGTGTTGTGTGCAACGAGTTTTATGACGAGAAGAATACTAAGATGGGTTCGGTGATTGCAATGACGGATATAACCGATACTATCGAATTGGCTAAGCGTGTAGCACATCATAAAAGCTACGATGACTTAACGGAATTACCCAATCGCTTTCAGCTTTTGACGCAATTTGATCGGATGATTACGGCTGCGGAAAGAACTAATAGAGTTATCACCGTTTTTTTTATTGCGTTGGATGGTTTCAAAAAAATTAACGATGCGATGGGGCACCATGCCGGGGACAAACTGCTGAAAATGGTTTCAGCCCGGCTTTTTGAAACGTTGCAAAAAGGCGACATCGTCGGGCGTTGGGGTGGCGATGAATTTGTTTTGCTTTCGGAACATTTGAGCAAAGACACTGTATTTGAAATGGCGCAGCGAATACTAGAAGTAGTTAGACATCGTTTTGAGATTGACGATTTAGACGTGTTTGTATCGGCTAGCATTGGTATTAGTTTTTACCCTGATAATGGTCTAAGCAGTGAAATTGTCGTAAAAAGAGCGGGAACGGCAATGTATCGCGTCAAGCAAGATGGCGGTAATCTCTATGGTCTTTACTCTCAAGAGTTGTCCGCAGATTGGACGCGCGAGCAAATTACTCTTGAAAAAGAACTGCGCACCGCCATTAAACAGCGTGAATTACAAGTATTATTCCAGCCAATTTTTAATGTTCGGTCTCATAGCATTTCTCGCATAGAAGCGTTAGTGAGATGGCCGCACCCAAATCGAGGCTATCTTTCGCCCAGTAGTTTTATTCCTTTAGCCGAAAAAATCCGACAAATTGAGCCATTAGGCGAAATGGTGTTGAAAGAATCGTGTGAGGTTGCCTCTAAGCTGATTAATCTAGGCTATCCCATCAAGGTTTCAGTCAATCTTAATCCGCGGCAACTCGTCAATAGAAATTTGCCACAAATGATAGCGCAAATTTTGCGTGAAACTAGTTTACCACCGCAATCGCTCGCTCTTGAAATGACTGAAACTGCAATTGTCAACGATATGGAACGAGCAAGTAGTGTTTTGAATGAAATAAAAAAATTAAATATCACTATTGCTTTGGATGATTTTGGTACTGGCTATTCTTCATTGACATTGTTGCGAGAGCTACCGATAGATATCATTAAAATCGATAAATCATTTGTACATAAATTAGGAGAGAATCCTAACGATTTGAAAATTGTGCAAGCAATTATTGGACTTGGAGAAAATCTCGGATTGATAGTGATCGCCGAGGGGGTCGAAACTGAAGAGCAAGTCAACTTATTAACAAAATACGGTTGCATTTACCAACAAGGTTATTATTTCAGCCGTCCAATTTCGTATATGGCACTTTATGAGTTGATGAAAAATTCTCAGGATGTCATTCCTCTTAGAAATTCGTCATAAATGTGAATGAAAATTCTTAAACGAGCTGAACTCTAATATTTAGTCCTTTCCAATTTTAATCGTAAGAACTCCCAGAGTTGTTTCATTATAAATATCGGGATAAAAAACACGCCATACGGCGTTCGAACATTGCGCAAGAAATTGAATTTGCGCTGCAAGCAAAAACTGATTCAAAGTGACGACTGATTCCAGGCATAATTTACCGGTTGTGCCCAATATTCTAAACCGGGAATTTACTGTTAGAGCACCCGGTAAAGTATGGGTCAGTGACATTACTGACACTCCTACCGATGAAGGCTGGTTGTATTTGGCTGGCGTAAAAGATCTATTGAATGGCGAGCTGGTGGGCTATGCCATGAATGAGAGAATGACCCGGCATTTAGTGATGCAAGCTTTGTTTCGTGCCACTGCAAGTAAGCATCCAGATAAGGGGCTCATTGCTCATTCAGATCAAGGTAGTCAATGTGGATTCAACTGGTCGTCGCAACACGTTTGATCATGGAGGTATTTATGGGACGACCGACAGAATGGATGCAAAAGTTGACGAAGAGAGAGGCGATGCGCTCACCAGGTGCGCCGTCACTTCCCAGTGAGATCGAACGGCTATTTTGGGAGCAGATTACAACCGGGATAACAAGTGAGAAAGCGACAGAGGCTGTTGGTGTGTCGTCAGCGGTGGGCACCCGCTGGTTCCGTTATCGTGGTGGGATGCCATTATTCATGTCTAACCGCATATCCGGAAGATACTTGTCATTCTCTGAACGTGAAGAGATTGGATTACTCCGGGCACAAAGTGTTGGCGTGCGTGAGATTGCTCGCCGTCTTGGACGAAGTCCGTCGACAATTTCACGGGAACTGACTCGCAATGCTGCGACTCGTAGCTGCCGGTTCGAGTATCGCACTTCGCTGTCAATCGTCATGCAAAACTATCCAGGGTTGAGTGGAAAACAGCGTTGAAAAGTATCCACTCTGAGATGATAAATTACCGGCATTTTGCCGGAGAACTCTGGAGTGATAGAGATGGATATAA
>JAJHPK010000009.1 GCA_020890945.1 Nitrosomonas sp. | reverse complement strand
CTTTAATCGACAGATGTTCACGATAAAACATCCGTCGTATCTTTCCATACATAAGCATGGTAATCACCCCCTTAATTTCTCCTGCCTAAAATTTAGGCAGGGCACGTGAATTACCTGGTCAATTTTCAACCGGTGTCAACACTCAATCTCATACAGGGCATCTTCCATTTGCCGGTCAGAGGTGTTTGACCAATTCTGCATGCAGTAAATGCGAAACACACTCCCCAACGCCATCGGCTGGCGGCTTCGACATCCAAGCCTTAGGATAATGCTGCTCAATGTGTGACAGCAAAACTGGCCACAGTATTACCCCTTCCATTTCGCTTAAGAAAACCTCCAGGCGCGTCCGGCGTTTCTTGTGACTTTAGTCAAGATCTGCAAAACTTGTGTGGTGTGACATGGCGTACTTAAAAGTTATCAGGTATCACTATTAGCTCAAACTTCGGAATTCGTTCAGCGTTTCCCTAGATGTATTGTTAGGGCTGCCGCTGATAGACAAATATCTGAAAGTATCTGCATCTGTTCCACCATTCATTATTTCATTATTTCCCGGACCAGAAGATACCATATAATCATTGCCGCCTCCCCCGATATAGAGACCACCATTTTCAAGAAAATAAATGGTGTCGTCGCAGCTTTCACCACCTATTTGATCTATGCCAAGTCCACTATATAGTGAATTATTTCCGAATCCACCGAAAATGAAGTCATTTCCATTCCCACCAAAGATAAAATCATCACCCGCCAGACCATCAATATAGTCACCATTTTTTCTTCTTCTCCTTAACTATTAATTGAGTCGTTTAAAATACTTATATTTGAGCTTTAATACCCAGTTAAATAAACTCGAATCCTCATTTACACCTCCCAGTACAGCGTAAACAAATCTAAAAAACATTAACTTCTTATTGCCATATTTATGTAGTCAATCGATAAAAATCGTGTCCAATTTTTATTCGCTTTTGGCATAAAGAGGTAATGGCAGGCATTTGGGAAAAGCAACGAAGAGTTTGATTTAAATGCGCATTCTGGTTGAAAAGAAAACAAATAAAACAATTTGCCTCTACGATTAAGATCAGGTTAGATGTGCAATTCCTTGCAGTGTGCTGAAATGGGTTTACGTCAAAGTATTCTGGTTCATTATCCATATTTGCAAAGGTATTCTTCAGAAGTGAGATCCTTTAATGCCTTGAGGCATCGAGGAGAAATTGGGAATTGAAAATTGGAATTTAAGCCGTGCAAAAATCTGACAAATGCATTCATGAAGAATGTTTAGTAGAAAAAAGCATAAACTTACAATTTAAAGTGTTTTCTTATTATTGTTCTTCAATTAAAAAAATTACGTTTGTATGAGAATGAGTTACACGGTAATATTCATACAATATCGAGAATTAAGAAGATGATTAAGCGAGTCAACACTGCAGCAAGCTGGTACAAAATAGAGCTTTTAATCATTACTCTATTATTAGCGCTATTTTCATTAAGAACGGTGCATGCTGACACTCTGCACGCTTCTATCGTCGTTGATGCAGACACTGAACAGGTGTTGCATGAGTTATATGCTGATGCCAGCCGCTATCCAGCTTCACTCACTAAAATGATGACATTGTATATGTTGTTTGAAGCACTTGAGCAACGAAGATTAAGGTTGGATACACGATTGTATGTATCTAATCATGCAGCTTCCATGCCGCCAACTAATATTAATTTACGAACCGGTGACACGATCAGTGTGCAAGAAGCTATTCTTGCTCTGATTGTTCGTTCTGCGAATAATGTTGCCGCAGTTGTCGCTGAAGCGCTTGGAGGAAATGAAATCAGTTTCGGTCAAATGATGACGGATAAAGCTCGCCAAATAGGAATGTACGGAACGACTTTTCGTAACGCTTCCGGATTGCCCAATAGTGAACAAATGACAACGGCGCGTGATATGGCAAAATTATCTGCTCGCTTGATGAATGATTTTCCGCAGTATTACTATTATTTTTCCACTCCATCCTTCAATTTTAGAGGCGTCACTTACAATAGCCACAATCGGATGGTACGTAACGTTTACGGTGTCGATGGACTGAAAACTGGCTTTATTCGAGCATCTGGTTTTAACATAGCGACCTCTGCGAAACGCAATAATCGAAGAGTGATTGTCGTTGTCATGGGAGGAGAATCGGCAGCTTTACGAGACCAGCAAGTTTTGCAATTACTTGAATATAGTTTCAATGGTGGTGATTTCGCAAAATTTGCCATTAATGATGCAATTGCCCGCTCGGCTGCAGTAGCGGCACAACGAGTAACTTATCGGTTTCCTGCAAAAGAAACAAAATTATCATCTGCCTCTCTGTTTGACAGTAAAAAAAGAAAGCAACTATCCAAATCAAATACACAGAAACTCTTTCAAAAGAAAGCTGCAAAACAATCAGTTAAAACAACTGCTTTAAGCAGCGACAAGGCAGGAAAATGGGAAGTGCAAATTGGCTCATACACGCAACAAGAGAAAGCTCAGGCGCAAGCGATAGCCGCTAAAAAATGGGTATCGGGTTCTGTTGTTATTTCCGAAATTGCAGTCAGTAATCGAAAATTGTACCGTGCAAGATTGATTGGCTTGCATGAAAGTCAAGCGCGAACAGGTTGTCAGCACTTGTCTCGACAAGGAATGGAATGTTTAATTGTGAAACCGCACGGTTAAATCAGTCAGAAATTACTACTTTCCTATGCCAATACATTTTTATTTTTATCATTTCAATTGAAATTGAATGATAAGTTCGGCCAGAGCGTTTGGAATCAATGGATTGCGATAAAGAACTCGATGTAAGTGGCTTATTTTGCCCTCTTCCCATTTTGAAAACCAAGCAGCTACTGGCAACAATGTTGAGCGGTCAAGTAGTCAAAATCATTGCAACTGACCCTGCGGCGGCAATCGATTTTCAAGTATTTTCCGAAAATACGGGAAATGAACTATTATCAATCTCAAAAAATCATGACACTTTAATTTTCTTTCTACGAAAGAAATGAATATTTAAGAATTTAATTTTAATTGTTTTTTTGCAACTTCCCTCCTTTTATCCTTTTGCAAATATCTCTCAGAAAAAATATAACTTACAGTAATTTTTAAAAATTTTTAGTTCTTTGCAAAAAACTTTGTACATTTAACTTTTTATTACTCGATAATTCGCTATAAGCCGGTATTCATTACCTGGAGCAATTTCTACGACATCACTTGCAGCATTGGTCGTTTCCACGCACAGCAAACGTTTGTAGTCATCGTCTTCCAGATCCGCCATGTCTTTGGCGATTTTCTCCCATGGGTTCCACACCACAGCGGTTTTGCTGCCTTGCGAGGTGATTTGGATGCGGCGGTTGAATGCGCCATCGTCGATGGTCAGGGTGTTGCCGACGTTCAAATAAATACGGTCGACTTCGGCACCGATGGTCACATCTCCAGACTGATGTTTTTGTACACTACCGCCACCAGCTTTGTCGAGGTAATCGCAACCGGCAAGTCCCGTTACTTTCGCGCGGGTAATATCGCCGACTTTGAAATAGGTATGAAATGCTTGTGTAATGGTGAATGCTTGCTTGCCGGTGTTGCGCGTGATCAATGACAGGTTTAACGAATCACCGATCACGATTTCCTGCCGCAGGCTGAACGCATGCGGCCAAATGGTTTGCGTTTCCGGTGTGTCGTCCAGTCCAACAGTCACTTTGACGTCGCCATTGGCTAGCGCTTCGGTCGCGATTACATTCCAACCACGATTGCGCACGAAACCGTGACCAGGTCGGCCTTTACCTTCGGGATCGGCGCCGAACCACGGCCAACAAATCGGCGCACCGCCTTTGATGGCTTTGCCGTCCTGGTAATACGCTTTCGCGCTCAAGAACATCACGTCTTCCAGCTCACCGGCAGGCTGATACGACAGCACCTGACCGGCATGGATCGAGATCAGCGCTTTGGCTTTGGCGGTTTTTACTTGAATCATCGGCAGTCCGCCGTTACCGGCGATAAATTCCACTTGGCCTGCGATGCCGAATTGCGTGTTGAGTTGTTCAATCGTCATAATATTTTCCTTTGTTTATGTGGGCATCTCTAGAAATTCATATTTTGTTACAATACTTTGTTGATCACAAAAAATATTTTTTACATATCAATCATATGCCGCGAAAATATTTATTGCTCTCGCCTCGTCTTACCTAAAACTCTGAATTTCTAGAGACGCCCGTATGTTGATTAAAAATTAATCTTTGATCGGTATTACCCGGCTGGCGGCCAGTTTAGCACGCTCGCGCGCTTGATTTGCATCGACTCCATTGGCTAAAGCGACTCCCATACGGCGGCGTCTAAAAGACTCAGGTTTGCCAAATAAACGCAGATCGCTTTGCGGTACGCTCAGCGCTGCAGAAATGCCCGAAAACGCAATACCTTGCGCTTCCAGTTGACCATAAATAACTGCACTGGCGCCCGGATTCAATAGGGATGTATCGATCGGTAGTCCTAAAATGGCGCGCGCATGCAACTCAAATTCACTTTGTTTTTGGCTGCACATCGTCACCATGCCGGTGTCGTGCGGGCGCGGGCTGACTTCGCTAAACCACACTTGATCGCCTTTGACGAAAAGCTCTACGCCAAAGATACCTAAGCCGCCTAAGTTGTCGGTTACTTTTTTTGCAATGTCTCGAGCGCGTTGTAGTGCCAGCGATGTCATCGGTTGAGGCTGCCAACTTTCAACGTAATCGCCATGCACCTGAACATGACCGATCGGTTCACAGAAATGGGTTTGTGTGTGGCCATCATTATCCAATGCTCGCACGGTGAGTTGCGTGATTTCATAGTCAAAATCGATCATGCCTTCGATAATGACGCGCCCTTGATCCACACGACTACCGCTGGCCGCGTAATTCCAAGCGGCTTCAACTTGTTGAGCGTGATCAACACGTGATTGACCTTTACCTGAAGAAGACATCACCGGCTTAACAAAACATGGATATCCAATGCCGCTGTCAATGGCAGCCTGTAGTTGCTGTAGGTTACTGGCAAACGCATACGGTGATGTTGGCAACTTCAATGTTTCTGCCGCAAGTGTACGGATTCCTTCACGATTCATCGTTAACTGAGCGGCGCGTGCGGTTGGAATTACCGTTACTACGCCTTGTTGCTCCAATTCGAGCAGAGTATCCGTTGCAATGGCTTCGATTTCCGGCACGATAATATCGGGCCGTTCCTGTTCGATCAGCGCACGCAGCGCCTGTTCATCAGCCATATTAATGACATGCGCATGATGGGCTACTTGATGGCCCGGTGCATTCGCGTAACGGTCGACCGCAATGGTTTCGACGCCCAAACGTTGCAACGCAATAATGACTTCTTTGCCTAACTCGCCACTGCCTAACAACATGACCTTGGTGGCTGAAGACGAAAGAGGGGTACCAATAATGGATCGTTGATTCATGACAAACTATTTCCTGATGACTGCTTGTTATTTTGTTGTTTGAGCGCCCATTGCACGTGCTCTCGCACCAATTCAGATGAATCATTTAACCGCGCTTGTAACGCGTTGACTATTTCACTTGAATAAGGTGCGTTACCCAGTCCAACGGCAATGTTGCGCAACCACTGTGCATAACCAATGCGGCGAATTGGGCTTCCAGCAAGCCGAGTTTCAAACATTTGTTGATCCCAGGCAAACAATTCTAACAAGGAAGCGTTGTCCAGGCCATTGCGTACATGAAAATCGTTTTCCATTGTGATATGTGCGTATTTGTTCCATGGACATACCAATTGGCAGTCATCGCACCCATAAATACGATTGCCGATTAAAGGTCGCAAATCTTCTGGGATACTGTCTTTTAATTCTATCGTGAGATATGAAATACAGCGCCGTGCATCGACCGTATAGGGTGCAACAATGGCTTGTGTTGGGCAAACGTTGATACAGCGAGTACAACTGCCACAATAGCTATTGACGGTTGGTTCATCAATAGGCAAGGGTAAATCAGTATAAATTTCCGCCAAAAAAAACATCGAGCCAGCCTGACGCGACAGTAGTAACGTATGTTTTCCGCGCCATCCCATTCCCGATTGTTGCGCCCAAGCGACTTCCATAACAGGTGCGCTATCCGAAAAGACCCGATAGTGAAATGCACCGACTTGTTCTGTGATTTTATCCGCTAATTTTTGTAACCGCGCACGCAATACTTTGTGATAGTCGCGCCCTAATGCATACCGCGAAATAAACGCTTTTTGCCCATCATGAATGACTTCCCAACTATCTTTCACATCAGGCGGTGCATAATTCATGCATACGGATATGACACGTTGCGTCCCCGGTTCAAGTTCGGCTGGTCGGGTACGTTTAGTACCATGTTTCGCCATGTAATCCATGTCGCCGTGGTACGCCTTATTCAACCATTCAGACAACTCTGATTCCACCTTGGACATATCAGCCTGCGCATCTGCGATACGCACATCGTGAAATCCAAGTGCTTTACCCCACTCTTTTATACTGTTTGCCAACACGGCATAATCGATCATCTTTGTTTCAATCTTATTGATAGTTCACTATGAAATTACCAGATCCCACTGATTCTGATTCGAAGCCACACGATAATCTCTATTACCTTGCTGATGAGGCTGCCATGTTGGATTTTGGCAACAATTTTTCGTCCCAATTGCAAGCTGGCTTAGTGATCAATTTGATCGGAAATCTAGGTGCTGGCAAAACCACGCTGGTGCGTGGCATTTTACACGGCCTTGGTTATCAAGGCACGGTCAAGAGTCCGACCTATAATTTAGTTGAAATCTATAAAATTTCTAGGTTATACTTGTATCACTTTGATTTTTATAGATTCAATGACTATCAGGAATGGGAAGACGCGGGTTTTCGTGAGTACTTTAATTCGGCATCGATTTGTTTTGTCGAATGGCCGGAAAAAGCAGGAAATCTCTTGCCGGTCGCAGACTTACAGTTTTCTATAAAAATTCTTGAAACAGGTCGAAATATACACATTCAAGCGAACACCGATGCCGGAAAACAGTGTTTAAACAATTGGCGATATCAGAAGAAAACTTGACCGCGAGATTTTATTGCTACGCGAAGCAAATTCCTGCGTTGTATTTTTTGCTCATGCTATTCTTTGGTTTGATAATCATCAGCCAATCTGCCTTAGCATCCGCAGAAAATCTCAAATCCGTCAATATAGGATTAACACCCGATTACACGCGCATCACACTTGAATCGAATGGGCCGCTACAATACGATTTAAGCACTTTAGAAAATCCACACAGAGTGGTATTAGACCTCAATAATATTAAGTTATCGAATACGTTGGGTGCTTTGACTCAGAAAGTGAATGCAATTGATCCTCTGATACGAAAAATTCGCATCGGACAATTTAACTCTGATGTAGTACGTTTAGTGTTTGATTTGAAAGCCAATGTGGTTCCTCACGCTTTTTCATTGAAGCCGCAAGATGGTTTTTTGCATCGCTTAATACTGGACATTTATCATCCTGAAAAGGCCAAAAAGCTTACTGCCAGTGGCGCTCAAAAGAAAAACCCAAAGAATAAAATAGCCGCTGAATCAGATCAATTGGATCAACTCGTTAGTACGTTACTTGGTAATGAACTACCAGAAAAAATAACGCAAACACAAACTCATCGACCGCGATCCAAGCCCGAACAATTAGCTTTACAAACCAAGCAAACAGAAAGCAATTCGGCCAAAAAAAGCGAAAATCGCAAATCGGTAATGGTACCCAAGATCATCGTCGTTGCCATTGATGCCGGGCATGGCGGTAAAGATCCTGGTGCGATTGGTTACATGGGAACACAAGAAAAAGATGTAACGCTGGCAATTGCCCGCAAGTTGAAAGAACGAATTGATAAAGAACCGAATATGCGCGCAGTGCTCACACGAGACAATGATCACTATATTTCATTGCCACAGAGACGCATCAACGCACGCCGCGCCAATGCCGATCTATTTGTCTCGATTCACGCCGATGCCAATCCTAAATCGCATGCACATGGTTCATCGGTTTTTACGTTATCTGAGCACGGCGCAACTTCTACCACTGCCAGTTGGCTCGCCAACAAGGAAAACAGCGTAGACAACGATCTCATGGGCGGCATTGACATCACATCCAAATCGCGAGACTTAAAAGAATTGTTGCTCGATTTATCACTCAATGCAGCCATCAATGACAGCGTCAAATTAGCTGATGCGGTATTAAAACAACTAGGAAAAATCAATCATTTGCATAAAAGAAACGTTGAGCAAGCGGGGTTTGCCGTATTGAAATCACCCGATATTCCCTCCATTTTGGTTGAAACTGCATTTCTCAGCAATCCTAGTGAAGAAGAAAAACTACGCAGCCAAGATTATCAAAATAAAATGGCCAATGCAGTCTTCATGGGAATTAAAGGATATTTTGCCAATAACCCTTCACTGACTCGCGCGGAAATGGCGCAATAAAAGCAAACGGTGATCATTACCTGGGCTCTTTGTCAGCATGCGATTGTTGCTTGTACGTTTCATACGAAGTGTTGGTACTCGACAGGCAGCGGCTGCGCTCCTGTTGATCGATAAACTTGTTGCATTCATTTCGCTGCCATGCTTGACCAGTACTGTACAGTTGCTGAGTGGTGCAACTAGTTCCGGCGATGAGCAACGCTGCCGTGATGCCGATGGTTGAAATACAGCGTGACGTCATTTCGTTCATTGGATGCATTCGGTAGTGACAACGTTAACCATCCAACTCACTCCAAAACGGTCGGTAAGCATGCCGAAGCGCGGTGACCAGAAGGTTTTGGTCAGCGGCATTTGCACTTGACCACCATCGGAGAGCACGGAAAAATAGCGATTGGCTTCGGTTTCAGTGGCAACTGAGATAGACAGTGAGAAGCCTTTAAATTGTGTTTCCACCTCGCAACCATCTGAAGCCATCAAAACATTACCGGCGATACGGAAGCTGGCATGCATGATTTTGTTTTCAAAACCAGGCGGCAGCATGCCGGGTGGCGTGGGATCTGGGCTTTCACTGAAACGCATCAGCATATCGATCTGCGCGCCCAAAGCGGTATGGTAGAATTCGAGCGCTTCTTCGCAGCGTCCGCCAAACACTAAATAGGATTGAATCGTGAGGTTGGTCATGTTGACTCCTTGGAATTGAATCGCTCTGTGTTTACCAGAGACTATTTGTTCGGAGTCAAGCTGAATCGACTGACTCTTTCAATTGACAATAATATGCCATTCCAAATTCTGCTGGTGGAATATTTTCAATCGACTTCACTAGTTGAGTGATTGTTGAATCAGCTCATTCATTTCAAAGCAACAAATTCGACATCGCCAATATTACACCATAGGACGCGATGTTATATGGCCTCTGTTTTTTTTAATGCTAGTTACATTCTAAATCGCGATAACACAGAATGATTCGGCACATCATCTTCCAGAGACAAGCCCAGAAATCGCATCATATGTAGATTCGAGTCCGCCTGTCTTCCACCAATTCATCGCCTATACCATGTTCCAAATTCCGACCAATAGCATTTTAAACAGTAGTAATCCCGAATAAGCTGACTCCCCTGCAACATCGCAAATCGATGCATAATGGACTATGTTTCTTTCTCTATGAATCAACCGCACAAAGGTATCCACTTGTTTATATTTCGTAGGAAACACTATGTAATACATCATGACCGTAACATTATTGCTCTTATGAATACATTCACTCATCCGCATATTCCGCGTCGCAAGCGGCGGGGGATATAACCTGAAGAGATTCAAGCAAGCCAAGAGAGGATATGCTCAGCTTGAATTTTTAATCGTACAATATACTTTGTACTCTTATATTTGACTTTTGATAAAGAATGTTATGCTGATTGTATAAACCTACATCATAGGTAACTATAAATATCAAATTTTAAAATATTCACAATTTAATCAATATCGCATACACTCAACGGATGCATGCTCGTCCTTCACTCTCGCAATGGTATGAACTGATTTCTTCGCATGGTGTTATGCGCCTGGTATTAACGGGTGACTATACGCTCGTCGCTTTAAAGAATGTTTTAGCTGAGTTGGCAAACGAATTAACACAACATGCAAGCAATGGTAGTGAGGTCGAGTGGGATCTAACTAATATCCAGCAAATAGATTCGGTAGGAATCAGCTTTCTATGGCGCGTTTGGAAATCACGGCGACCCATGAAAATTAAACTACGCCCTGAACAAGAACAGATGCTTAGCCGACTTGAACGATTAAAGCCGATGGCAGACGAAAAGAAATTCGGTGACGCTTTATGGTTTGTTGTTGGTATTGGTAATTTGGCGATTCAGTTTTGGCAGCATGGAACAGATCTTGTTGCCCTGATGGGGAGGCTGTTTTTAGACGTGCTTTATCTTCTTCGGCACCCATTGAGCATTCCTTGGCGAGAGATCTCGGCGAACATTTATCATGCAGGCGCTCAAGCTTTGGGAATAACCGCATTGGTCGGGTTTTTGATCGGTGTGGTGATTAGTTATTTATCTTCCAAGCAATTGCAACTTTTTGGTGCAGATATCTTTATCGTGAATTTACTGGGAATCAGCGTAATCCGTGAACTGGGACCTATGCTGGCAGCTATTCTTGTTGCAGGTCGTTCTGGTTCAGCTATGACCGCACAACTTGGTGTAATGCGCGTAACCCAAGAGCTAGATGCGCTCTCAGTAATGGGGATTTCACATAGTCAACGTTTGATATTGCCGAAAATTTTAGGCCTAGGGATTGCTATGCCATTACTAGTAGCTTGGACGAGCATGATGGCGTTAATTGGCGGTATAGTTGCAGCAGAATTACAATTAGGGTTGAGTTATCAATATTTTTTATCAGTGTTACCGGAATCGGTTCCGATTGCAAACTTATGGTTGGGTTTGGGTAAAGGTGTGGTGTGTGGTATGGCAATTGGCTTAATTGCCTGTCACTTTGGATTAAAAATCAAGCCCAATACCGAAAGCTTGGGGATAGGCACAACCACTTCAGTGGTTACTGCTATTACGGTGGTTATCATTATTGATGCAATCTTTGCTGTAATGTTTTCGCATGTAGGAATTCGATAATTTTATGAATAAACCTGCGGAAGTTGTTATCGAAATAAAAGGGCTGCATACACAATATGGCAATCATGTTGTGCATAAAGACGTCAATTTAACGATTTATCGTGGTGAAATACTGACTCTTGTAGGTGGTTCAGGAAGCGGCAAGACCACATTGTTGCGACAAATTCTCGGGTTAGAGAAACTGCGTCAAGGCAGCGTGAAAATATTTGGTAAAACTAACAATACTTCCATCAATGTGGAAGAAAAAGATGTTTATCAGCGAATAGGGGTATTGTTTCAGCAAGGCGCGTTATTCAGTGCGTTAACGGTTTTTGATAATGTAGCGTTACCCTTACGCGAGCTGCGCCGATTTGATGAGAAAACTATTTACGATCTGGTCATGATTAAATTAGACATGGTCGCAATTGGTCCCGAGCATGCTAATAAAATGCCCGCCGCCTTATCAGGTGGAATGATTAAACGCGTCGCTTTGGCTCGCGCCCTGGCGCTAGATCCGGAGTTGCTGTTTTTGGATGAGCCAACCGCAGGACTTGATCCTGAGCTCAGTGAAAACTTTGTTGAGCTGATTTTATCGCTTCGACGTGAAATGAATTTAACGGTGATCATGATTACCCATGATCTCGATACGCTGGTTGCGTTATCTGATAGAGTTGCCGTGCTCGCTGATCAACATGTCATTGCGGTTGGTGCGTTGAATGAAATTAACCATATCGATCACCCGTTTATGGCTAATTTCTTCAAAAATATCCAGCACAAAATTAACACTAACAATTATTCGGAGCAGTCATGGAAAACCGTTCCCACGCTTTAATAACCGGTTTCTTCGTAATTATTTTGAGTATTGCAGTCGGGTGGGCTGCGATGTGGTTTAGCCGCAGTAATGTTCAATTCAATGCTTATCTGATTGCTACTAAAGAATCTGTCAGCGGTTTAAGCTCGCAATCAGCCGTTCATTATCGCGGAGTGAATATCGGGAAAGTTGAGAGAATTGAATTTGCTCCTAATGATTCACAAGAAATTTTAATTCATATTGCCATTGACGAGAAAGTTGTCCTCAAAAACACTGTTTACGCGCAATTAGGTTATCAAGGAGTCACTGGACTTTCTTATATTCAATTAAATGATGACGGAGTTGGTGTTTCGGATTTGCCAAGTTTTGTGAAGATACCAATGAGGCGCTCATTATTTGATGAAGTGGCTGTTTCGGGACAAGATTTATTGAACAACGTGAATCAACTTGCCATTAAAATGCATCATTTGTTGGATGAAAATAATCGCGAAAGTATCTCCAATACTTTAAAGAACGTCGAGCAAATTACCAATAATTTCAGTGCGATTACGGGACGGTTTCAGCCAGTTATACAATCAGTTACCGATTTGGCGGGACAATCCGGTACTTTAATCAAGCGATTAGATCAATTGTTATTGGAAGTAAGCGCTTTAGTCACAAAAGCCAACCAGGAAGAGGGTATTTTTGATAGTCTATCGCTCAGCGCTCAAGAGTTAATTAGCACAATCCCTGAGTTGCAAAATGCAACTTATAGCATTTCTAACAGTACGCGTAATCTTGATCGTTTTTTGCATCACTTGGAAGAGCATCCAGAAAGCTTATTATTTGGCAAACCTTCTGCGTTGCCTGGGCCTGGCGAGCAGGGTTACGCACCACCTAAATAATCCCATGAAAAAACAATTGATCCTGTCATGTTTATGTGCCGCATTGTTGGCGAGTTGTTCTGTATTCCATAAGCATGCAGATCCTCTTGCTTTTTATGATTTGAAAACTCAGCGATTACAAAGCTCACTGGATATTTCCAAACAAAAAGAGCGATTGCATAAAAGAAATATTTTGATAAGCGATGCTTCAGCGCCATCTTGGTTGGATAATACGGCTATCTACTATCGTTTAGAATTTCACAATTCAGCGCAGCTCCATCGCTATGCCAATAGTCGCTGGATTGCGTCTCCGACGGTCATGTTAACGCAAAAAATGCGCGATCAAATTGCCAAGAGTACGGGAAATCCAGTTATCAAAAATAATAATACCGCAAAGGCCGAATATATTTTGCATATAGATTTATTAGAATTTACACAAGTATTCGAGACTGTTCAGCAAAGTCATGGATCAATTGCGTTACGCGCTAGCCTGGTTAGAAACGGTACGCGAAATTTACTGGCGCAAAATTATTTTAGCGTTCAAGTGGCTGCTCCGACGTCGGATGCCAAGGGTGCTGTATCGGCGCTAAGCAATGCCAGTGACGAACTGACTGATAAGCTTATTGAATGGATGATAGCTGAGCTTCCGGCAAATACTTCGCATTGAGATACTAAAATCAATCACCCATGAGTTGTTTCCATCGCATTGTGTTAGTATTTCCAAATAATTAATTTGGAGTCGTTTGTGCGTTTAATATCTGCTTTTATTGTCATTGTGTATGCATTGACCGCTTGTGGTTTGAAGGGTCCCTTGTATCTTCCTCCTGAAGACGATTCAAACGGCAACTTACAGAAATCGAAAAAGAAATGAGTGGTTTCGAAGCATTTGATTACCGCAATGGTGAGTTGTTTGTTGAGGAAGTGCCTTTACAACAAATTGCGGAAAAATTTGGTACGCCTTGTTATGTTTATTCGCAATCGGTGCTTACCAATGCCTATCGACAGTTTGATGCTGCTTTTGAGAAGCGTGATCACCTGATTTGTTATGCGGTTAAAGCAAATTCCAACATTTCCATACTCAATCTGCTAGCCCAACTCGGTAGTGGTTTTGATATTGTTTCCGGCGGCGAATTGCAACGTGTCATTAAAGCGGGCGGGGATGCTCAGAAGATTATTTTTTCTGGCGTAGGAAAAAACGCCAACGAAATGCGCATGGCTTTGAATTTGAATATTCTTTGCTTCAATGTAGAATCTGAAATCGAATTGATGACATTGAATCATGTTGCAAAAAGCATGGGTAAAGTTGCGCCAGTGAGTTTACGGGTCAATCCGGATGTCGATGCGAAAACACATCCATATATTTCCACCGGACTCAAAGAAAATAAATTTGGTATCGCTACGGATGAAGCCATTCGTATTTATCAGTCCGCACAGTTGTATCCTCATATTCGCTTTACTGGTATTGATTGCCACATTGGCTCGCAATTGACCTTGTTGGAGCCTTTTATTGAAGCTACCGAAAAAATGTTGCAGTTACTGCAGAGCTTAAAAAATCAAAATATAAATATCGAGCATTTGGATTTGGGTGGTGGATTAGGAATTCGATACAGCGACGAGAAACCACCCTCAATTGAAGAGTATGTCACAACCTTATGCACCCTGACACAAAATATGAAACAACGTTTGGTGATTGAGCCAGGGCGGTCATTGGTTGGTAATTCAGGTATTTTATTGACCCGTATCGAGTATCTCAAACAAACTGCTGCGCGTAATTTCGCTATTGTTGATGCTGCCATGAATGATCTTATTCGACCATCACTGTATGATGCTTATCACGATATTCTTCCGGTGAAGAAGAATGCAGTTGCGGCAAAAAATTATGAAATCGTTGGCCCCGTTTGTGAAACAGGGGATTTCTTGGGGCGTGATCGAAAATTAAGCATTATAAATGGTGATTTGCTGGCTATTATGTCAACGGGTGCTTATGGCATGAGTATGAGTTCTAACTACAATACTCGTTCCAGAGCTGCAGAGATTTTAGTATCGGGTGATCAAATGCACCTGATTCGTCAACGCGAAACATTCGATCAAATGATCGCTGGGGAACAAATCATTGCAGATTAGAAATGGCGTTAATGAGATCGGTGCAACTGTCATAACATGTGCTGCATTTGCTTCGTTATCTAAAAGATTTTCATGAATACAAGCCTACCTACTATGGACGATCTGCGTTATCAGGATGATATCTTGCAGGGAGTATCTCGAACTTTTGCATTAACGATTCCGCAATTACCAGAATCTTTACGTCAAGTGGTTGGTAATGCTTATTTGCTGTGCCGTATCACGGATACGATAGAAGATGATAGTGCGCTTACTTTTACGCAAACAAAAGAATTATCGCAAATGTTTGTGAATGTGGTGCAAGGAACCGTGCCTGCAGAAATGTTCTCGCAAAAGCTGTATCCCCTTCTTTCCGATAACACCATACCGGCAGAGCATGATTTAATCAAAAACACACCTGCAGTTCTTCGCATAACTCACAGTTTTAATGCAATTCAACGTAATGCTCTGGAACGCTGCATTCAAATAATGGGTAAAGGTATGTCGGATTATCAAGAATCGGCTTCGTTAGAGGGGCTGCCAGATTTAGATGCGTTGAATCAATATTGTTATTATGTCGCTGGGGTAGTAGGAGAAATGCTAACAGAATTGTTTTGCGATTATTCTCCGGAAATAAATCACCACAAGTCTGAACTGATGAAATTATCCATATCCTTTGGTCAAGGTTTGCAGATGACAAATATTCTTAAAGATATATGGGATGATCGGAAACGGGGAGCCTGCTGGTTGCCACGAGAAATTTTTCAAAAGCATGGGTTTGATTTGAGAAATTTAAAACCTGATACATCCACAAATATACATTTTCAAGCAGGATTGGCTGAGTTATTGGGAATTGCTAAGAATCACTTGCGCAATGCGCTTACGTACACGAAATTAATTCCTTCTCATGAAACAGGTATTCGGCGATTTTGCTTATGGGCCATTGGAATGGCAGTTTTAACACTGAATAAAATTAATGCGCATCGTGCTTTTTCTGAAAGCAATCAAGTTAAAATCAGTCGCCGTAGCGTTCATTCCACAATAGTGGTTACAAATGCGACCGCTCAATATAATTGGTTATTGCAGTTGTTGTTCAATATGGCTTCTCGTAATTTACCGAATATTCCATGTCATTCTGACGACCCTTCTTTGCATGATCAAAAAATTAATTTCTAAAGTTTCTAACCGTATGTTAGAAAAAGAATAACTTTTTATTCATTTATAAAATGCGATCATTGGTAACTGGTGCTACCGGATTTCTTGGCTCTGCCGTTATGCGTCGCTTACTGACTGAGGGGCATGAAGTTCGTGTTCTCGTTAGAGAAAAAAGTGATCTAAGGAATATCAAAGATTTTCCCGTCGAAATTGTCATGGGTGATTTGCGAAATCATCTGTCATTGGAACGTGCTTTAACCAACTGCCAAAATTTATTCCATGTGGCAGCTGATTATCGTTTGTGGGTTCCTGATCCGGATACGATGTATGCGATTAATGTCGAGGGCACGCGGACCTTGATGACTGTGGCTTCCCAAAAGAACGTAGAGCGCATTGTTTACACAAGTAGCGTGGCTACCCTGGGAATAAATTCAGATGGTTCTCCTGCCAGTGAAGATACGCCGACAAGCTTGGAAACTAAAATTGGAAATTACAAGCGCTCAAAATTTTTGGCTGAGCAATTAGTCACGCAATTAACTCACAAACTTTCGTTACCTTTGGTTATTGTCAATCCATCAACCCCTATTGGCCCTGGCGATATTCGCCCAACCCCTACGGGTCGCCTTGTTCTGGATGCTTTGACAGCACGTATGCCAGCCTATCTGGATACTGGTTTGAACATTGCACATGTCGATGATATTGCTCACGGACATCTCCTAGCCTTTAAAAAAGGTAAAACCGGAGAACGTTATATTTTGGGAGGGGATAATTTAACGCTGTTTCAGATATTAAAATTAATTGATGAAATTAGTGGAGTATCAATTAATAGAGTCAAAATTCCTACTAATTTAATGCTACCTATTGCTTGGTGCATGGAAAAAGTGGCTACATTCACCCATACAGAGCCTCGTGCAACTTTAGATAGTATTCGGATGGCGAAAAATCAAATGTTTTTTTCAAGTGAAAAAGCCAAGCAACAACTTGGTTACCAGCATCGCCCCGCCTTTGATGCCATAAAAGATGCGGTTAATTGGTTTAAAGATAACAATTACTGCAAATAATCTTCAATCTAGTACATTTATCCTAAACTTTTGAAAATTGTTGTCGATAAAAAATTCGTGAAAGAAACTATATAAGAAAATTAATAAACCAATTTTTAATTGGAGAATTCTAATTTTTAATGATAGTTCAACAAATTAGTGTTTATTTACGGAGAAAGAAATGCCCGACAAAAATTTAAAATTCCTAGTAGTGGATGATTTTTCTACGATGCGTAGGATTGTTCGAAATCTTCTAAAAGAACTTGGATTTGTCAATGTTGATGAAGCTGAAGATGGTGCTGTGGCTCTACGTAAGCTCCAAGATGGAGATTTTGATTTTGTCGTATCTGATTGGAATATGCCAAATATGGATGGTCTCACTATGCTTCAGAATGTGCGAGCGAATGAAGCATTAAAAAATATTCCAGTGCTGATGGTTACTGCGGAAGCCAAAAAGGAAAATATTGTTGCAGCGGCACAAGCCGGAGCAAGTGGTTATATTGTAAAACCTTTTACTGCCGCTGTTTTGGAAGAAAAATTGAATAAAATCTTCCAAAATATGCAAGCCAAAATAGCAGTCAAAGCATAAATATTTTTAATCAGATTGGTAAAGTGAGTACAAAATGAACACAAAAAGTCTTGCTAAAGTAAAGTCGGATGATGAATCAAATAAGCCTGCAAAATCCAAAAGATCTATCAAATTGGCGGAAGCAACCGCAATACCAGAAATTAACCTTAATGAAAACGAAGCCAGTGTAAACTCTGATAAAAATGTGATTGACCAAATTGGGCAATTGACTCGTAATTTGCATGATAGTTTGAGAGAGTTGGGATACGACAAGCGTCTCGAAGAAATTGCGTCTGAAGTGCCAGAAGCACAAGACAAATTATCTTATGTGGCAAGCAAAACACAGCAAGCAGCTGATCGCACTTTGACGGCAACAGAAACCGCTATGCCTATCCAAGAAGAGTTGTCAGCCAGCGCAGTTAATTTGTCTGAGCAGTGGAAGAGAGCGCTTGAATTACAACAAACCAGCCCAAATACAGAGGTATTTAAAACACTCTTAATCGATACTTTGAGCTATTTGGATAGTGTTCCGCAAAAAACGAGCGCTACCAATGAGCAATTATTAGAAATCATGATGGCACAAGATTTTCAAGATCTTACCGGTCAAGTAATCAAAAAAATTACTCAAATGGTACAAAGCTTAGAGAAAGATTTGATACAACTGTTGCTTGCACATGTACCAGTACCTGCCAAAAAATCGAATGCTGATGAAGGTCTTATGAATGGCCCTGTAACTAATCCGGAAAAAAGAAATGATGTTGTATGTAGCCAGGACCAGGTTGACGATTTATTGGCAAGCTTGGGATTTTAAAAGATTTCTCTAGGAAAACTCCTAAAGGCTCTGCATTACTTTTGATATTTTTGTGAGTAATTTCTTATCGCGGCTGCACGTTGCATCGCAACTTGTATTATGGCTTTTTTTCGTTGATCAGGTTGCGAGATAACTGTTTTTTTGTCTTGATATTTTTCAGCATGCCGTGAGCTATTATTTGTTTTATCATCTGAATAGTTGGCATGTAAAAGTCTCTGCAGTTTGGATTGATGACGCATACGTGCTTTATTGGCTACTTGGATGGAGTCATAAACATTGCCCGTATTTTTAAGAGGAATCATTTCGATACAGTCCATCGGACAAGGTGCAATACAAAGTTCACAGCCGGTACATTCCGCAGCAATAACGGTATGCATTTGCTTGGCTGCACCAACAATAGCGTCTACTGGACAAGCACGAAGACAAAAAGTACAGCCAATGCACTTATTTTCATCAATCAAAGCAATTGCTTTCGGTTTCGTATTGCCAAAAGCTGTGTTAAGAGGCTTGATCGGTATTCCCATTAACTGAGCAATTTTTTTGATTCCATCGTTACCACCTGGTGGGCATTGATTAATGTCAGCTTGCCCCGTCACAATAGCACTGGCATAAGGTTTGCAGCCTGAGAAGCCGCATTGTCTGCATTGTGTTTGCGGCAAAACAGCATCTATCTTTTCAATCAAATCTTGATCAATCAACTTGTTTGTCATAGAGTGAATTGTTTGGTGCTACGTTATTCTGAAATGGATTAACAATAAATTGTTATCGTTCTATTGTTCATATTCTTTGAGACCTCTTTGCAACCGCATTTCTTTTAGCAACGAATAGAAATGTTGAGATCACATAACACGACTCCAAGTCTCGAAAAAGCACTTTAAATTCTATTTTTTATCCTTAACCCCAAACCGATGTATAAAAAATAATTGCGTCTTCGCCTGATTACAGAAGATTAAAACGATGCAAATGCTACCTCTGTCAATCCATTCGCTTGCCAGGTCTCTATGTTTTGCTAGCGTAAAGATAATTTCAATTTTTATCTTCTTAAAAAGATCTTAGGCGGTAGCTTGAATATAGGCTTTCATTCAAGAATTGTGTGAGATTCGAATCACCATTTCACAGAGTCGCCAGAATAGCTTGCAAGTCTTTTATAACTTCACTGGCATTACGAGCGGCGTTAGCAGAGTGATAAATCCTTTCAATTTTTCCTTGCGGATTAATCAGGAAAGTATTGCGTCTGGCAAATTTGATAACCACAAAACTTATTAACGAATGATAGCGCGAGGCAGTATCTCCAGTGATATCGGCCAGCAAAGGAAATGACAATTGAAATTTCTGTGCAAAATGAGCGTGACTAGCGGTATTGTCAACACTGACACCGATTACTTGTGCGCCTAAATCCACCAGTTGTTGTAGTTCGTCACGAAATCCGCAAGCTTGTTTCGTACAACCTGGAGTATCGTCCTTCGGATAAAAATACAAAACTACCCATTTCCCACGAAAATCAGTCAGTGTATGAGTATTTCCGTGTTGATCAATCAAAGTGAACTCGGGGGCTGTTTGCCCCAAAGATAATGATTTGTTTTGTCTGCAAAAGAACCAAAACCATACAGCAATTATGACCACAAATAAAAGGAATAACCACTGCATTTATTTTCTCTTTACTGATTCTTCTTGGTAAGAGTTGAAGGTTTAGGACCTACTAGAAAAAACCAAAGGATCAAACCAAGAACGGGTAAAAAAACGATAATGCCAATCCACATAAATTTTATCGCTTTTCTCAGCAACGTATTGGTAAGAATATTGGCAATTGCCCAGATATCTAGAGCTAATACCATTAAACCGAATAATCCTCCGATTAGATCCATATCACAATTCCGATAGCTTTAAATAATTGCCTTCTTAATACCCTATAGAGAATAAAAAAAACACAGTATTTTATTTAATTCTCTATAAACCTTTAGTCATTGAGTATCTAGTTCAAATGAATTGGGAACATTATCTTGCCTTTCTTGCATGTATTAAACACAACTCTCCGCCAGAAAGTCTATTCCCATCCATTTAATTTGTTGTTTCTCAAAATAATACAAATAGCCGATGCTAGCAGATAGATTCGAAGGTGTTGCTTGAACTGGTTAGACCATTACGATTCATGCTCTTTTTGCTGTTCAAGTACCAAACTTACTGAACACTTCGTCACCATCCACCACCCTTAAATCATTTTATCTCCTGAAAAACAGGGACAATTCAATTTACCGAACTTTCCTTTCTCAAATAATATAAACTTTATTCAGTATATCGACTTGATCCACCAGATACTGCTCTGCTTTAAACTCATATTCAGTATTAAAAATCTCCGAAATCGAACAGCTGAATAAATCAATTTTGCACTAAAATTCAAATGCTTATTTAGCTTCAATCCTCTAATACATGCAACAATCCAACCCTTCTAAAATTATACCTCAATAACCGTCTTCCTCTTTCATCATATGTTGAGTAGCGCAGGAATACTTGGTATATCATTTGTAGTTACCGGGTGCTTCCAAAAATAACTTTCTTGTTTTTTATAGCAACATCGGTAAGCAATTAGAAGTATTTGTTGAAGATTTGAACCGTCTTATACTTTTAATTGAATTTAGAAATATTTATTTTTTAAAATTGTTTCTGAAGGAATTGATTATGAATAAAATGAATAGAATTAAATTAGTTCCAATGGCTTTACTGGGTCTGTTATGCAGCACTTCAAACATTGCATTTGCAGAGGAAAACGAAACGGACCAATCCACCCCCACTACAAATACCTTTACGGTGGCTAATATTGGCAAAGAAATTTCCGTTGCCAAGCACTTAATGGATGGTAGCGAATATCACATGAATGAATTGGCTCTCATTCAACATGGCAGAAAATTGTTTAACGCAGTGTGGACTATTCAGGAAGGTGGCGGGCGTCCACTCACCAAAGGTGTTGGCGATCCTCTGACAGATGCTTCATCACCCTTACTGTTTCCACGCAACTTTAATCGCCTTTCGGCGCCGGATAGTAACTCTTGTGGTGGTTGTCATAACAAACCGAGATTAGGCGGTGGAGGCGACATAGTCGCAAATGCATTCTTGCCAGGACAACGTTTTGATTTTATTACGTTTGATCATAATGACGCGCAACCACTTCGTGGTGCGGTAGACGAATCTGGCAAATTCGTAACGCAAGATGATTTTGCAAATTCTCGTAATACTTTAGGTTTATTTGGTTCTGGCTATATCGAGATGTTGAGTCGTCAAATGACCACCGAGTTAAGAAAAATTCGTGACAACATCCAACCTGGCGGCAACGCTAAGTTAATAACGAAAGGCGTTTCTTTTGGCGTATTGGCAAGAACCCCCAATGGTAGTTGGGATGCTAGCGGTGTTACAGGATTGCTTCCATCAAGCATTGCAAGTACGGCAGCAGACCAGCCACCAAGCCTTATTATCAAACCATTCCATCAGGTAGGCGGAGTTGTGTCGTTACGTCAATTTACCAACAATGCTTTTAATCATCATCATGGCATACAATCCACTGAACGGTTTGGAAAAGGAGTTGATGCTGATGGTGATGGGTTTATCGATGAAGTAACTCGGGCCGACGTCACTGCGGTAACGCTTTTTCAAGCGCAATTAGCTGCACCTGGCCGCGTTATTCCGAATAATCCTAAAATTGAAGCAGCCGTTCACAATGGGGAACAGCTTTTTGATAGTATTGGATGTGCGAGTTGTCATGTATCGAAACTTCCACTAGACAATAATGGTTGGATTTTTAGTGAACCAAATCCTTATAATCCAACTGGTAATCTACAAGTGGGCCAAGCACCGGAATATACGTTGGATCTAACAGATAAACATCTCGATAGTCCCAGATTGCCGGTAGAAAAAAATATTGTTTGGGTTCCTGCTTACACGGATCTAAAAATTCACGACATTACCAGTGGACCCAATGACCCAAATCGTGATCCTATCAATCAAAATACCACTGGCCCAGCTATGCAAGAAGGTAACACTAAATTTATCACTCGAAAACTGTGGGGTATTGCGAACGAACCTCCATATTTTCATCATGGGAAATTTACCACCATGCGCCAGGCAATTGAAGCACATCGTGGAGAAGCAATGAACTCCTATAACAATTGGGTAGCTTTAAGCGATACCGATAAAGACTCGATTATTGAGTTTCTCAAAACACTAAAAATTCTACCGCAAGGAACGAAACACCTGGTTGTCGATGAACACGGCAAGAAAAAACATTGGCCACCGAAAGCGAATTAGAAGCGCCTTCGGATCCTAAGAAAAGAATTATAAAAGTATTTGCTTAGTTTGCGATTCCCTGTGATTTTGCCGCGGGGAATCGGTTCAAAGTCCGTAAATAGAGTGTTATTGGTTCTCTTAAGAAGGCGATGTCTATGTTCATAAAAAAACTTATACGCCTTAGCTTAAAATAAACTCATTAATATTTATTGGCCTCTCAATAACTTTTATTGTGTGCAGTTAAAAGCGTTAATGTGTATTTAATAGGGATAGCCGCCTGTTTTTTTCCAATCTATTAATGTTGTACTGAATAAAAACTTTAGTATGACTCTTTTCTTAAGTAGTCCTGTATTCCAGGGGAATATCGTAAATCAATGCAAAATGTAATGATTTGCTCGCACAGTCCGAAGCTATTTTTAAAAGACTCTAGACTAGCAAATACAATCTGTTGGTCTAGAGCCTTATGAAATTTGTTCAAGCAAACCGAACGTGAACGTAATTTTGAATTTATGACTGATTGCTTTTAATGCCACAAGATTACCTGCGGATTCATAAGTAACTGCATTATTACATTATTGCAGCTTGTAAAATCGACTGACGTCGCTGTTCGTAATTTCGCCTTATCCAATGCCTTGAGATCGCAGATAATCCTCGTAATTGCCTTTGAAATCATTAATACCTTCCGGTGTCATTTCCAGAATACGAGTAGCCAGCGAGGAAACGAATTCTCGGTCGTGCGAGATAAAAATCAATGTGCCAGCGTACTTCTCTAGCGCGCTGTTTAGCGATTCGATAGATTCCATGTCTAGATGATTAGTCGGTTCGTCCATCAGCAAAACATTCGATCTCTGAAGGATGAGCTTACCAAACAACATTCGGCCTCTCTCTCCACCGGAAATCACTTGTGTCGATTTTTTGACATCATCGCCGGAAAACAGTAATCGTCCCAAAGTGCCGCGGATTGTTTGATCGTCGTCGCTGCCTTGCCGCCACTGGTCCATCCATTCGGTCAATGACAATTCTTCTGAGAAATCGGCCGCATGATCTTGTGGAAAATAGCCAGGGCACGCTTTCTCGGCCCATTTAATGTCACCGCGATCTGGTGTTAGATCGCCCCTCAGGCAACGCAGCAACGTGGTTTTACCGATCCCGTTTGGGCCAATGATGGCAACTTTTTCGCCCGCTTCGATATTCAGGTTCAAATTCTCGAACAACGGTTTGTCCATACCAGGAAAACCCTTGCTGATTGCCTGAGTGGAAACCGCCAGTCGATGTAATTTATCTCTATCGTCGAACTCAAAACGGATAAACGGATATTGTCGGCTCGACGGTTTGATATCTTCCAACTTTATTTTCTCGATCTGCCGTGCACGGCTAGTGGCCTGCCTGGCTTTCGACGCATTGGCGGAAAAACGGCTGACAAACGATTGTAAATCAGCGATCTGTGCTTTCTTCTTGGCGTTATCGGCCAGCATGCGCTCGCGCACTTGAGTCGAAGCGGTCATGTACTCGTCGTAATTGCCGGGATAAATGCGCAGTTCGCCGTAATCCAAATCGGCCATATGCGTGCACACGCTGTTCAGAAAATGCCGATCGTGGGAAATGATGATAATGGTATTTTTACTGGCGTTGATGACATCCTCTAGCCAGCGAATGGTATTGATATCAAGATTATTCGTCGGCTCGTCCAATAACAAAATATCCGGATTGGAAAACAACGCCTGCGCCAGTAATACGCGCAGTTTGAAACCAGGTGCAATCGCGCTCATCAATCCCTGATGCTGATCTAACGAGATGCCGACACCGAGCAGCAATTCCCCGGCGCGTGCTTCCGCCGAATAGCCATCCAGTTCGGCAAATTGAGACTCCAATTCAGCAGCGTGCATATAATCATCTTCGCTAGCATCGGGGTTAGCATAAATGGCATCGCGTTGTTGCTTGATGCGCCATAATTCTGCGTGTCCCATCATAACCGTATCAATCACAAAACACTCTTCAAACGCAAATTGATCCTGCCGCAATTTCCCCACCCGCTCGCCGCTATCCACCGCAACATTACCGGCGGTAGGTTCAAGATCTCCACCCAGAATTTTCATGAATGTCGACTTGCCGCAACCGTTCGCGCCAATCAAACCATAGCGGTTTCCCCCACCGAATTTAACGGAAACATTTTCAAACAGCGGCTTGGCGCCGAATTGCATGGTGATATTAGCGGTTGTAATCAAAGTGTTATACCTACGGATGATTGTTGCAAGAAAGGGGGTGCATTTTAAAGGTTTTTCACCAGGTCTGCTGGAGTATAAAAAGCATTAATCTACAAATTCATCGAACATTGGTATGAAACAGTAGTTGAGGGGTATGCTTTGCAAGTATGGAATTTTTAGATATTGATTTAATACTTTTCGGTGATCTCTAACGGTGAAACTTAAAACGGTAACAATCCATAAAAATAAGGAGATAGAATGAATGGTGCAGGATTAGCTATTGCGTTTGACATGATATATTGCGTCATTTCGAACGTATGATTGTAATTAAAGATCCACCTCCGAGATAACTATGAATTCGATAGAGATCGCAAAAAAAATTATCGAGAGCAGTGGTAATTCGTTTCACTCCCAAGTTGCTCAATGGCTAAAGGAGAATGGATGGCATGTTCTTATTAGCCCTTACTACATGGATCAATCACAAAATAAAGCACGAGAGATCGATCTAATCGCAGAGCGAAGTATCCCAATCAACGGTGAATTTTATCCATGGATTGGCGATGTCGTGATTCGAATGTACATTGAGTGCAAGTACGTCTCCTCTCACTCGGTGTTTTGGTTTACGGAGAAAGACAAAGATTCTGCCGTAAAACTTGTTTGCCGTAGTGGGGGCTTCCGGGAGACTAACGACTTTACCTTCCAACATCACTACCTATCAACTAGTGATGCCGTAGCAAAGCTCTTCGCTACTGACACAAAGTCGCAAGAGCAAGATCCATTTTATAAAGCACTCAATCAAGTGTTGAATGCGTTTATAAGCATGCAGACACGTCCGCCGATCATTTCAGCGCATTACGATCAAAGTAAGAGGATACGTCTCGATTATCCAGTTGTTATATGTAGCGATTTCGACATACTTTTTCGTACAGATTTTCTTAGGGACTCTGGCCCAGAAAAAATCTCAGAAAATTTTCAACTAGAAGTGCAGTATGCATACACAGATAAGTCAAATAACCCTCGTGACGACTACTTCTTGATCGACTTTGTCGAGTATGACCAGCTTAAAGAATTCTGTGAGAAACTGATTCGGAATGGTGAGGTCTCGGCCTTTCTATCGCGTTAAATCTAATACTTCGTTTCACCGATCTGGAGTCTAGCTCAGCTTTTGAATGGCCTGATAGGTCGCTATCTGTTTTTCCGCTCATTCATTTTGTCCCACGTGAATTTTCGGCTACCCGAGTGTACTTCTTTTATTTATGATTCTCCTTAGAAACAGCGAATGCTTGCGGAGAGGCTACGGCACTAGAAAGTAACAAACCGCGGTAATTACCAATACCCCGATAAAGTTGAGCATGAGTCCTTCACGTACCATGTGTGCAATTGGAATCTTGTCAGTACCAAAAACCATCGCATTGGGTGGCGTGGCAACAGGTAACATGAATGCGCAACTGGCGCTCATTGCAGCAGGTACCATCAGTAAAGCAGGATCAAATCCAGCGGCCAAAGCAGCAGGAGCAAGAATTGGCATCAACAAAATGGTGGTGGCTGCATTGCTGGTTGTTTCGGTCAAAAATGTTACTGCTAGCGCAATCGTTACAATGATAATCAGTGGATGTAGGTTAGAGAGGACGGCTAACTGCTCTGCGATAAATTTGGACAAACCGGATTCGACAAATGCTTGAGCAATTGTAATTCCCGCCGCGAAAAGTAATAAAATCCCCCAAGGAATTTTGACCGCTGATTCCCAATTGAGGAGTTTTCCTCCACGGCCATTGGGAATCAAAAACATTATGATAACGCTAACCAATGCAATGGTCGCATCGGTTGCATTTTTCAAACCTAACCAGGTAGTCCAGCCGCCAAATGGTTCAAGCCGTGTTATCCAGGCAAGCACGGTTATGCCAAAAACCATCAAAACACGCCGTTCTTCAGGGCGCCAAGAACCTACTTGCGGCATTTCCAGCTTGCCGACATAACTTAAATTTCGTATTAACCATAACCCAGCAAGAGGCACCATCAGAGATACCACCGGAACTCCCCACGTCATCCACTGAGAAAAACTCACCGATAGTCCTGTGAAGTTCTGGTATTCCTGCATAAAAATTAAATTGGGTGCCGTACCAATAGGCGTACCTATGCCACCAATGCTGCTGCCATAGGCAATGGAAAGTAAAAGTGGCGATGCAATTTTTTTATCTGGGCTTTGATCGATAACCGCCAACGCCAGAGGTAACATCATCAGCGTCGTTGCGGTATTGGAGATCCACATGCTGATTATCGCGCAGGCACACATAAAGCCGAACACAATTCGCTTGCTGCTATTGCCCCCGATTAAATTGATTAACCCCAACGCAAGACGCCGATGCGTGCCAGATTGAGCCATGGCAACCGAAATCATAAAACCACCCAGCATCAGTAAAATCAAATCATTGCCAAATGCTTTGGCAACTTCTTCCTTTGATAAAACGCCAGTAAGCGGGAAAAAAGCGATGGGAATAAGCGAAGTGGCAGGGATTGGTATCGGCTCAAAAATCCACCAAATGACGCACAAAATGACAATAGCGGCTGTCCAGCAAGCATCAGCATGCCAGCCGGAGATGTTCATGCTGGTGGCGACGGCTGCAGCCAGTAGCGGACCGCAAATTAATACCCACAACTGTTTATTTGGCATATAAATTTCTGCAGCGCAGGTTGTTTGCAACGGTTAGTTGTTTCATTTCAAATAATAATTCGATAGAAGTCGAAGTATATCAACAAGCTATTGTTCTTTACATCAAAGAACGGAGCGAATTACATACGAAACTCATTGAAAAAGACTGTGTTGCAATTTCTATTGAATCCGAATTAGCATTAGCTGAAGGTCCTGAAAATCCTATTCACACATCGACCGACATTCTTCAACACCAGGGTCGTGCAAAATTTCTAATTCACAGAATAATATATTTGTCATCATAGTTTCATGATTGCTGTGCAGAATGAGCGCATTAATAGCTCGAATAAAACGGTATGACGATGAAACTAGTTGATATTAATTCGCATGAGACAGCAGAGCAAAGCTTAAAAAATCATTACCATTCTCTATTGAATGATTTACAGGCGTTAGCTGCGCAGTTGCAGCTAACGGAATCACAGTACCGATCTAAAATTGAAACCGTACATTCCAACCATACGTTAAGTGCCAAGAATTTAGTGCATTATCTCACGTTGCGCCGGCAAGACTTACGTCCATTGCAACAACGGCTCAGTGACTTGGGTTTGTCATCGCTCGGCGGGTCGGATTGTTGCGTTGCAATGCGGTTGAAGGCCATGAATGTGTTGTTAGAGCAAGCGTTGCATTTACCCGTCAATGAACAGGTTGGCGATCTCGTTTCACAGCAATCACTCAATTCAGGTTCATTATGCTTGCAACAAAATGCAGAAGAAATTTTTGCGAGTACCCCTGAGCAGCGCACAGCAAGAATTTTGGTCACGCTACCAACTGAAGTCGCGCACAATCCTGCTTTGGCTAAAGACATGATGCTCATCGGAATGGATGCTGCCCGAATCAATTGCGCGCACGATGATATGGATACGTGGCTGAAGATGATTCAAAACGTGCGGCAAGTGAGCCAAGAATTGAACAAGCCGTGTCCTATATTGATGGACTTACCCGGCCCCAAATTACGCACCGGAAACATCAGTTGCGATATCGCGGTATTAAAAATTAAACCGCAGCACAATGCATTTGGGTTAGTCACTGAACCAGCCCGAGTCTTGTTGGTGAATAACAGTGAATTTTTAGAATTACCGGAAAACATACAAAATTCACCAATTTTGCCCATCCAAGGCATTTGGTTAAAACATGTCGAAGTGGGTGATTTAATTGAATTTGAGGATACTCGCGGTAAAAAACGGGTGCTTCAAGTTACCGAAGCTACCGAGCATGGTATGTGGTGCAGCATCAATAAAACAGCTTATGTCACTGAAAACACTTGTCTGAAACTTATCCGAATTCGCAAAAGAAAATCGCCGATGCATTTTTCAAAACAAGGCTTGGTCGCTGCGATTCCCGCATCACGGGCAGCCATTTTGGTGCGTCGCGGTGATACCATCATCCTGACCCGGGATCAAACACCAGGGATACCTGCGCAAATCGATGAACAAACCGGTCAGGTTATTGCACCGGCGAGAGTCCCTTGTTCGTTGCCGGATGTATTTGCGATGGTAAAAGTTGGCGAAAAGATTTTGTTTGACGATGGACGTTTTGCTGGCGTAATTCAACAAAAACACGCGGACGAATTACATGTACTGATCACTCAAGCGCGCGATGAAGGGGATAAATTGATGGCGGACAAAGGCATAAACCTTCCGGATAGCCGCCTTAAACTCGCTGCATTATCAACAAGCGACGTCGAATGCCTAGAATTTATGGTTCAACACGCTGATATGGTAGGCCTATCGTTTGTCAATCAGGCAAAAGATATTAAGTTGTTGCAACAACATCTGAAGCGGTTAAATGCAGAAAACAAAACAATCATCGTCAAAATAGAAACTCGCGCCGGTTTTGAGCATCTTCCGGAAATAATTTTTGCATTAATGAAATCTCCTAATATTGGACTCATGATTGCACGCGGTGATTTAGCCGTGGAGTGTGGTTTTGAACGCTTGGCGGAACTGCAAGAAGAAATTTTATCGATTTCCGATGCGGCGCACCTGCCTGTAATTTGGGCCACGCAAGTGTTGGAAACTGCCGCGAAAACAGGTACAGCGACGCGTGCTGAAATCAGTGACGCCGCCATGAGTGAACGCGCGGAATGTGTCATGCTCAATAAAGGACCGCATATTCTAGTCGCAATCGATATGCTCGACGATATCCTGGTGCGTATGCAAGGTCATCAAAATAAAAGACGGGCTTTACTGCGACGACTGCATTGGTAGCCGCAGTCCTTCCAAATTACACCTTCCACTTGGATCAAAATGATCATGTTACATGAAAGTAATGGCATACCCCGGGTTGCGTATTTTTCGATGGAAATTGCGCTGGATCACGACATTTCCACCTACTCCGGAGGGCTAGGTGTTTTGGCCGGAGATACCTTGCGTTCTGCCGCCGATGTTGGTTTACACATGGTCGCAGTCACTTTAATCAGCCGTGCAGGCTATTTTTATCAACAGATCGGGGCAGACGGCAATCAAATAGAAATTCCTCAATTTTGGAATCCGGAGCAGCGCGGATTACGCGCCTGCCCTGCGAAAGTATCCGTCAATATCGAAGGGCGTACCGTGTGGATCGGTGGTTGGGAATATAAAATCCGCGGCCAAGGTGGAGGAACCGAGTTACCCGTGATTTTGCTGGATACCGATTTGCCGGAAAATGCGCCGGAAGATCGCGAATTGTCATTGTATCTTTATGGCGGAGATGCAACCTACCGTTTCAAACAAGAAATGATATTGGGCATAGGTGGGACGCGGTTGTTGCAGGCGCTTGGATTCCATATCAATAAATACCATATGAATGAAGGGCATTCGGCGTTATTGACCATCGAATTGTTACAGCGTTACGCCTATTCTTATCGAGATTTGCGCCCTGGAGAATCTGCTTTTAATCTTCCTCTGGTACGATCCAAATGTATTTTTACCACACATACCCCCGTGGAAGCAGGGCAGGACAAATTCGATTACAACATGGTTCAGCAAGTGGTTCGAGAAGATTTTATCGATATTGCCGAATTAAAAAAACTGGCGGGCGAGGATTGTTTAAACATGACGCGCTTGGCGCTTAATTTGTCTGAATACATCAATGGCGTGGCCAAAGCTCACGCGGTTGTATCAAGACAAATGTTTCCCAGTTACCGAGTGCACGCCATCACCAATGGTGTTTATTCGCAAAAATGGGCTAGCCCGCAAATGGCTGCTTTGTATGACCAATTTCTTCCGGGTTGGCGCCATGAGCCTGAACAACTACAGCGCATCGATCAAATCGATAAAGAGAAAATCCTGGAAGCACATCATCAAGCAAAAACCATTTTGTTCGATTTGGTGCAGAAATTGACCGGAAAAACACTGGATTTGTCCTTGCCGACCATTGGTTTTGCGCGCCGCATGACAGCGTACAAACGTCCCGATTTGTTGTTTAGCGATAGGAAAAGATTACGGGCAATTGCTAAAAAACAGCCTTTTCAATTAATCCTGGCAGGTAAAGCGCATCCATCAGATTATCGTGGTAAAGAATTGATTTCGGAGTTACATCGTTTTATCCAAGAGCTTGCGGACGATTTAACAATCGTTTATTTACCCGGTTATGACACTCAAATGTCGTTGAGCCTCGTTTCAGGAGTCGATATTTGGCTGAATACACCATTGCGGCCTATGGAAGCCTCGGGAACTAGCGGTATGAAAGCAGCTTTCAATGGCGTACCCAGTTTAAGTGTATTGGATGGCTGGTGGCTGGAAGGCTGCCAAGAAGGCGTGACGGGTTGGGCAGTCGGCGGTGTTGAAGTTGGAAATGAAGCGGAAGACATAGCAGATTTGTATCATAAATTAGAACATGTTGTATTGCCGGCTTATGCGGACTCACAACAATGGATTCAGTTAATGCGCGGCGCAATCGGTCATAACGCATCGGTATTCAATACGCATCGCATGATACGCCGGTATGCATCAGAGGCTTACAAGTTGTGATGGTGAAGAATTTATCAAGGAAGCGCTGAACAATTAGCTGTCCTGAACGAAATTTGATCTAACAGACAGGCCGACTAAGTTGAGGCTAAAACAGACGTCGGCAAAGTCTGATTCAGTTGTTTGGCTAGAGCCAAAGGAATGCTGTCTTTCATTGTCTGCATGGGTGTTTTACCATGCCAAAGTTCGTGACGCTGGTAGCGTTCGTACCAAAGCGATTTACCTGGCGATCGGCATTAACATGGAGGGCCATAAGAAATACTAGGCTTATGGATTGCTCAGACCGAGGGTGCCAAGTTGAACTCAAAAATCGTGGCGTGCAAGCTATCTTTTCGCCTGTGTCGATGGCTTAAAGGGCTTTTCCGAAGCGATTGAAATTGTCTATCCACACAGACCATTGTACAACTCTGTATCGTGCACATGGTGCGTAACAGTCTCAACTACGTCGGCTGGAAAAAACGCAAGGATGTAGCGGTTGATTTATGTTTGGTCTACAGCACCGCCACGATTGATGAGGCTGAGCGCGCTAGCCAACTTTGAGGATAAATGGAACCATGCTTATCCACCGATCGCCCGGTCTTGGCGCAATAATTGGCAGCGCATCATTCCATTCTTCGACTATCCACCTGAGATACGGCGCATTATTTACACCACCCATGCAATTGAGTCGATCAATATCGAGTCGGCAAAAACCGCGGATCGTTTCACAACGATGAAGCCGTTATCAAATTGTTCTATTTGGCTCTCAGCAATATCGCCAAAAAATTTTCTATGCCACTGAGAGATTGGAAACCGGCACTAAACAGGTTTACTATTCAATTTAACGAAAGAAGCCTCAACATTATTAACCACCGTTTACACAAAATCTAGGACACCCCCTACCCTACAGCTTTCTGTAGGGTATATTCATTTCATCAATTTCGTAACCCCACCATAATAGATCTTAAAAACTGTCAGCATTAATTAATATGGTGGTTGCAAAAATCTTTACTTAATGCCTGCCCGGAATCATGCAATAGCTTTGATAGCCGGTTCCTGACATATTGAGCCTATAGACGACATATAAACAATGCGATCCCACATAAGGGGTTATCTCAATACTCGTAGTTCCTTCCCCGAGAATTTTGCTATCAGGATTTGGAGCTTTGTCCGTTAGATTTATTTCAGTATCCTCTGGATGAAGAGTAACCATTCTACCGTAGCTATCAACAAGCAGAATAAGAGTCAGTTGATTATTCGGATCAGGATCTTGATTTATTTCTTTAAGTTTTCTACGAAGTTCATTTGCAGTATTTTTTTCTAACTTTCCACCCTTGCATTTTTTATGATCACCACCGCAATAATCCGGTTTAGTAGTCGTTCCACCTCTAAATAGTTCATTATGCGCACTGCAGCCCCCTATCACCACTGATACCAACAACAAGAGAATTACGTTAGCTTTCATCATTGCCCTCATTTTTAAAAATTTAAAGTTATTCTTGCAAATACTGTTCGTTCCGGAAGATAACGTGGTCTAACCGGTTCTGAAATATTAAAATACTGATTAACATAATCAAACTGCTCATCAAGTAAGTTCCTACCCTCTATGCTTAATATACCTCTGCGATTTGGAAACCGAAATCCTGCTGTTGCACCTAGCTGAAAAAACTTGCTTATATTTTCTTCATTTGTGGTCCCTCCATTTTCCATAATTTTTAGACGCTGCGAATGTTGATTGACAAATGTTCCGGTTAAACTGGCGAAATAGCCGCGCGGATCAAAATAATCGATACTCAGTGGTATAGTGAGCGTTTTTATTTTAAAAGGATCACTGTCAAGAAGATTTTGTGAGGCGCGGCCTAGTTTCTCATATTGAGGTTCCGCTTTTATTATCCAGTGAGCGTGAATCATCCAATAAAAATAGGCACGATAACGATTTTCTTTTTGTTCTTCATTGTGGTAAGGGAACATTTGAGGAAGTAAATCTAACGCAGTCTTGTCAATTATTGGCACATCAAGATCACGCTTTGATACTTCAACACCAGTATAGATATTATTCCCAACGCGTGTATCGAGACCGCCCCCAATAAGTCGTGATCGCGTTCCATTAAAATCATCAAAAAACTGATTGAAACCGGCTACTTGCGTAGGTTCAAGTGTTTGATTTGCGATCAACGCTGATTTGACGGTTTCAAACCAGGCAAAGCGCAACCGTGAATTATTTGTCACATCCCATTGCAGTCCGAATTTGGGGCTGGCTTTGTTGACCTTAAAATGATCTCCGTTAATAGAACTTCCTTCATGGGGATCGTATGCGTTGTAGCTAAATCCCAATGTCCAGTTCATATTTCTGAACAGCTTCAGATTGCTATAAATATAACCAACATTTCTTTCAGATATAGTATTGGGTAAGTTTGTTTTTTTACCACGGTTGTTCAGCAGGTCTTCATATTCTGCTTTGAAGAGCGGTGGTATTGATTGAAACAAATTATTATCGACTATCTGAAAAGTGTCAGCGGTGTCTTCGCGTTTATTGCGAAAATGATATGTACTTGCTCCAGCTATGACATTAAAACGGTCATCTCTGAATAGATACTGCGCTTCTACCTGATAACCGTCGATCTGGTTTTTATTCTGGCGTGTCGCCGATATTCCAGTTGTAAATGGCTCACCATCATTTGAGGATCCAGCTACAGGTTCTCCGGCACTGCGAATCTTGTCTGATCGACCGGTGTACATTCCCGAGACAATAAAATCTTGCTTGGGTGAGAATGAATATCTTGCACCCACACGGGCAATATCCTCGTTGAGTTCACGACGTTGAAGCGAATCAAACACTTTACGATCAAAACCAACGGATAAATCACCGTTTTCTGTGGCACGGGTGCGTAATTCTGCTTGCACATTAAATTTGGAAGTTACTGCATGCTGCATGAATACGTTATAGACATTATGTGTCAAGTCATTATTTCTACGAAAGCCATTGGTTTCATAATGGAACTGCCCCAAGCTGATTGAAGTACGTTCATTAAACTTTGAAAATACCATTTCATCTCCCAAGGTCCCATTACTTCCAACAACCCCAGATGTAACCAATTGTGGTTTGCTGCGTTCCATCAACGGAGTGAATTCATTAAATCCTGCAGCAGAGGGGCCCGTGCCGGTAATAATATTGAGGTCTGCCACGGCCAGATGCGGCTGTACCGGGTTGACATTAATGGGTTGTAATAGCTGTGCTTGCAGCAATTCGCTGACGCGAGCGATTTCATGTCTCGGCATGTTGGCATAGATATCGGAGAGAAACCGGTGTGCCGAATGATTGGATGGATCGAAGCTCAATGATTTAGACGTTTCCATCACAGCGCGCCGTTCAAAACCCAGATTGTCGAAAATCCGAGCCAAGCTGGAGCCGCGGGCTGCTTCATCGCGATCTAGCAGAAACTTGGAGCGGTATACCGCGCGGTTATTGTTCAGTTCAATCGATTTCTGAATATCCCGCAGGGCTTCTATCGGACGATTCTGCGTTTGTTTCTGAATCGCATCATAAAACCATGGTGTCGGATCTTTAGGGTCGCGTTCTTTGGCGAGATCAAATTGTGTGCTGGCAAGCGGATAGCGTTTTTCTTCAAAATAGGCTTTACCCAGGTAACTGCGGATCAGTGAATTTGCCGGATCCAGGCTGGCGGCTATTTCCAGTTCAATCCGGCCCACCTCCAGTTCTCCTTCGCGAATCAAGGCAAGCCCCAATCCAAGCCGCGGGATGGGGTCGGCCTGATCCAATGCAATGGCCCGGTGGAAAATTTCTTTTGCGGTTTGGGTATCGATTTGCAACAGATGAGCGAAACCCAGCACAGTTTGGGTTTTTGCCAGATCGGGATTTAAACTTACGGCAAGTTTTGCAGCATCCAGTGCACGCTCCAGATAGCCCACGGACATCTGTAATTCAGCTAATCGTGCCCAAATCAGTGCGTTCTGGACATCGAATACTAGTGCTTTTTGCACACTCTCCAGTGCCGTTTCAATTTCAAAATGCGCTTGCTGCGCATAAGAAAGGGCTAAATATCCCGCAGCCGATTCTGGGTCGAGCGTGACCGCCTTGCTCGCAAGCGCCAGTGCCGAGTCTTTTTCATTCTGTACTAAGGCAATGATGGCAAGCAGGGCATGCGCATCACTACTGCTAGGTTCAAGTTGCAGAATTTGCTGGATGATTCCCTTGGCTTCATCAGCTTGACCAACAGTCAGCAGGTGATTTGCCTGACGGATCAAGGCGCTGGAACCAACTTCCCCAGCCTGCCAGTAATTCAGAATGACGGGATAATACAATGCCCACTGTACGGCATCGGCCGGACGAATGATGATTTCTTTACGTGGTGCTTGCCCCTTGTATGTAACGGCTGCTTCATGATCGTGAAGCAGCAAGTTTCCCAGTTCATTACTGACCGATACTTTGCCTTCATACACGACAACTTCTGTACTGTTTTCCTTAAGACCCACAAAAAATTCTGTTCCTTCGACGCTGGCATTAACAAAAGGCGTTCTTATTTTAAAGGGCTGAGGCGTGCGCGTAATGATGTGGATCGCACCTTCAAATAAATCCAACAGGGAGGTGGTACCCCTTTCTTCTTGAACTTCTGGGAATGTAATGCTGGTCTTTTGATCAAGACGCAGCATGCTATTGTTGTTTAAACGCAGCGCTGCACGGCTTTGCGACCGGGCGCGGATCATATCGCCGACGCAAAGAACTACGTCCATGCCAGCTTGCTTCCAGACATTCTCTTGAATCCGGCGTATTTCAATCGTGCCCTGCATCGATACTACTCGCGCTACTTCCGGCTTGCACGTTGGCGCTGCATGCGCCTGGGTGATATGCGCCATCCAGCCGGTTACTGTAAAAATAGTGAGTATCAGCGCTGAGAATTTCTTTTGATGTACGTAAATCTCGACTGCCCAACACATTTTCATTATCAATCTTTCTCTATCAGCTCAATTGTTGAGCATTGATTTGCAATTCTGTATCAGAAATAACAAGATATTGAAGACTTGTCATGCATTTTCTCATTATACTGAATCGATGGCCTTATAACTAGTAAGGTAAATGATTTTATTCAAAGAGGCATATTTCTGTCTGTGACTTTTCTCACAGAAGAGCTCTTAAAACACAATGCTTTTATCTTTTTGAGTAGCTACTATGAATTCTTGCTGTCTATTTCTAGGATAGCTAAAGAGATTACAGGTTACGAGGAGGACTCGTTCTGATATTTGGAACACAACGACAGAAAGTGATGCGTTGGGCCGTCAGAAGGGAATTCTCTTAGAATATCGTAAAAATACTGATTGGCTTCGGTCCATTGTTTCAGTTGGTAAGCATTTAATGCTTTGATAAAGATTTCGCATAACCACAGTTGTTGCCTGCTAGCTGATTGCCGGTAGGCAATCAGCTCAAAAAGCGCAACGGGTTTAGTTCTGCCGGGTAACTGAAAGCTTCCCAGCGGGCGGACAAGAAAATCGTCCAACTCTTCAATTACATCGCTCGATAGCAGAATTCGCGTTTTTAAAATTTTATTAGCATTCTGAATCCTGTTTGCTGTGTTGACGACATCCCCAGTGACACGGTAAGTTCCCTCGCTTTTGTTCAGTGACATATCACCAAAATGCAAGCCAATTCGGGTTGGCAGCGGCGGGTTGTGTAATTTGTTAAAACGCTCGATTGCGGCGCTGAGATCAAGCGCTGCTTTGCATACATTTAGCTTTTCTGTGGAACTTGAAGGCCTCTTGCTCCAACTGAAAAATTTTTGTGTGACTGGATTTTCCGGTTTCTTAATCCATATGGAGAGGGATGAATCTCCCGTGGTATCCATGACCCTGCCATAGTGTTGCTCTACCGCATTTCTTAATACAACACGATAATCGGTCATTAATTTCTCCAGCGTGGAGGGACTCATCGATTCCGATAAGGTCGTATAGCCCTCGATATCGGTTGTCAAGCATGTACCCGAGAATCTACCCACCTGTTCTTCAATGATTTGATCAAGTTCTTGAGCCGGGCCGGATTTGCCCATAAAACCCTCAAGCTTCAGAATTTTTAGCACCCAGGACAGCATAAGCGCAATTAACACTAGCAGGGCCGGAATAATGACCGGTAGCCATATCAGGGCATGTTTAAAGAAAGAGTATGCAATGAAGGTATGGACAAGGATGACGGAAAGACTGAGAACGATGGTTTTTCGCGTGGACAAGATTTGGACTGCCATTCCGATGGCAAACCCCAGCAGAAATAAAATACTTAAATTGCCGGTCAATGACAAAGACCTGACAGGCTTGTTTTCCAGTAAATTGGCGAAAGCCGTGGCGGCAATCTCGACGCCGCTGATATAAAGCCCATCCGGATTGGAAAATACCGTGGGATAGTCGTCCCAGACAATTTCCTGTTCGGACTGAGTGGCGCCAGAGAATCCAACGAATACAACTTTACCTTCTAGATTTTTCCTCTCTGCTTGCAGTGCCTGATAATAAGGTATGGTTGTTATGCTGCGGGGCGGGCCGTAAAAATTCAAGTATCGGATTTGATCACCGGCGTACAGATCGAGCAACGATCTCAGCATTTTTCTTTCTCCCGGCTTTAAGCTACGGTCGCGATCCAAATCCTCTTTCATTTTAGAGGCCAGCTGCGGGTTACCGGTAAAGCGGTTACGCAGTGTCAGAATCAGATCTTCGATATCCGTTTCATCGATACGAGCAGGCAATTGCGCAGAAAGCCCGGGCTCCGCTGAATTGAGCAGACGGACAAAGTCATCATATAATGCTGCCGCATAAATTTGCAGCACCACAACCGGTACTGTAGCGATATCGCCAGCATGCGATTTGAAAGTCCAGTAATGATGGATTCGTTCCGCTTTTGGCAATGTGAAAGGCGCCCGGGCCTTTGCAGCCTCCCCGATGATTGGCAAGAGCTGAGTAGCGCCTTCTTGAATAAATGCTTGATAAGGAATGCCATCGAGCTGATTCAGCGATGCCGAATCCTGATAATCCAACCGCTCCACCAATAGGACATTGCCTGCTCTTTTAATGGCATTGGCCAGTTCCTCATCTTGTTCCGGTATGTCACTAGGAGTGTCAAAAATAAGATCAAAAATGATTGCGCTGGCGCCCGCTGCCGCAAGATGATCAATTAATCGCGCGTGTATACTGCGCGGCCACAATCGTGGCTTAACATGCAGCTTGAGCTGCTCTGCGGATTGCTGATCGAGCGCAACGACGACCACTTCATCGGGCGCCTTGATTGCGCCACGTAACTGAAACAATGCGCTCAAGCCGAATCGTTCCTCAAGCCATAAGCCACCCGGTGATAAATAGATGGTTACACCGAGCAAGCCGGTAAAAATGCCCATAAAAAAATATTTAAGCCATCTGGCCATAGCTGCTTTAACTGGATGAAGAAGATATCAGGAACGATTGCAAATGCAGATTAGCATTTAGCGGCTATTTTGTGTAAAGAACGAGATTTAATCTGACATTTCTGTTTAAATTTACTTTTGAAAGGAAGTCAGATGAATATTGAAACTGGACATAAAATCATTAAGAATAAGATTGGTTTGTTAAAACTGTCAGAAACATTAGGTAACATATCGCAGGCCTGCAAAGTGATGGGCTTTAGCCGCGACAGTTTTTATCGATTTAAAGAACTGTATGAGCAAGGAGGCGAGGCTGCGCTGCGGGAAATCAGTCGCAAGAAGCCGATTTTAGCGAACCGGGTTGATCCACAGGTTGAAGCAGCGGTTATCCGGCATGCGATTGATCAGCCTGCCTATGGTCAGCATCGAGTCGCTAATGAATTACGTAAACAGGGGATTGTCGTTTCATCTGGAGGAGTACGGTCCATCTGGCTACGCCATGATTTGGAGACATTTGCCAAGCGCCTGAAAGCGTTATCAGCCAAGGTAGCTCAAGATGGTTTGATTCTCACAGAAGATCAATTGCGTGCACTCGAAAAAGCTCGTGAGGAAAAACAAGCACACGGCGAAATCGAGACCGAACATCCTGGCTACTTGGGCAGTCAAGATACTTACTACGTGGGGAATATTAAAGGAGTGGGACGGATCTACCAACAGACATTTATCGATACATATTGCAAGGTTGCTCTGGTCAAACTCTACGATCGCAAGCATGCGATTACTGCTGCCGACATGATTAACGATCGCGTGCTGCCGTTTTACGAGGAACAGGGCATCCCTCTGTTACGTATTCTGACTGATCGAGGTAGTGAATATTGTGGTAATCGTGAGCATCATGACTATGAGCTTTATCTTGACTTGGAGAACATTGAACATACTCGCACCAAAGTCAAATCACCGCAGACCAATGGGATCTGTGAGCGTTTCCATCAGACCCTGCAAAACGAGTTCTATGCGAACGCCTTTCGACGCAAGATTTATCATTCTCTTGAGGAGCTACAATCCGATGTCGATACTTGGATTTATCATTACAACCATGACCGTACGCATTCCGGAAAACATTGCTTTGGTAAAACACCCATGCAGACACTGAAAGACAGCATTCCTTTCGCGTTAGCCAAACAACTGAATCAGACTTTGCCGACGTCTGTTTCAGTCTCAACTTAGTCGGCTTGTCTGTCAGATCAAATTTCGAAAAGACTCCCTAAACTCTTCGCTGAGCGTCAAATGATTGAGCAAATATAGGAATTATTGCGTCCTCACAACCGAAAGCACGCGGTTTAGGGCGATTATTCCCAGCGAACTACAGAAAAATAGCTAAAAAATATCTTGAAAACTTACAAATAAACCCAGAATTGCATTGAAACAAGAACTACCTGTGATTTTGCAAAGGTCTCGAGTTAAATATCAGCGTGATTGCAGAAGAGTAGAAAAAAGAGACGGTATAACCGTCTCTTACATGAAATTTCCTGGATCAATTCGCAAAAATGAAGTCGTCCAAGCCTAAAGTTGTACCCACAACCTTGATAGCCATATCGACATCACGACTGCCATTGCCATCGAAATCCACCTCGACGAACTGGGTGACGCCATCAGTCGTTACACGAATTTCCGTGAGACCTGTGCCCGTGAATGCGCTATCACCGAGAAAAACGCGGGTAGCCGTTATATTCCACGATCGCAGACTGATGAGATCCTCTGCACCATCGAAATCGAGAATTTGATCGGGAGCCAAAACAGAAGAATCATACTCTCCGAAAAAAACAAACAAATCCGCTCCGGCTCCCCCAGACAATTGATCACTGGCCCACGATCCAGTTAGGCTGTCATCACCTATTCCACCTGTAAGTGTATCGTTTCCAAAACCGCCTTTAAGAAAATCGTTACCACTTCCGCCATCCAGACTATCACCCGCGGTATCAACAAGATCACTGAACAATACATCGTTGCCACCCGCTCCAAACAAGCTATCACTGCCCTCGCTGGCATTCATCCAATTATTGCCTTCCGTCCCGATAATGATATCGTTGAAATTGGAACCATAGATTTGTTCGATATTGAGGATAGTATCGATTCCCGCACCTTTAGTATCTTGTGCTCCAGTTAACCGTAAATCGAGCTGAACCCCTTGGCTTCCGGTTAAACTACGGTAGTCCACTGTGTCAATGCCATCCCCACCATTCACGACATCATTTCCAATTCCACCATTGTCAGGAGCGATCCTGTCATTTCCGATGCCGCCGTTCAGGGTATCATTACCGCTTCCTCCTTCGAGGCTATCGTGGCCATCGCCACCATCCAGATTATCGCTACCTTCACCGCCCGAAAGAACATTGGCGATACTTGAGCCGATGAGCGTGTCATTAAACTTGGTACCAATAACGTTTTCGACATTGATGATCGTATCTTTGCCAGCCCCGCGAGTATCCTGTGCCGTCACAACGCGTAAATCCACTTTCACACTGCGAGTCGCACCGGATACACCATAATCGACAGTATCAAGACCATCGCCACCATCCATGAAATCAGCGCCGATCAATCCATTATCCGGGCGTAGCAGATCATCCCCGCTACCCCCAAACAGCCGGTCGTTACCTGAACCACCGTCCAACAAGTCATTTCCGCCCAAACCATTCAATGTATCCCTTCCAGTCCTACCGACCAGAGTATCGCTGCCATCAAGCCCCGTAATGATGTCATTACCTGCCAATCCATCGATTAGATCACCAAATAGATATTGCGCATTGATGATGTCATTCCCATTGGTACCATAAGTATAAGTTGTTGCTTCTGCATCAATTGTCATTTTTATTTCCTTGTTATCAGAACAATATAATTTTTTGTCACCCCTTTGATGACTATTATACTCTCTACTAAAACATAGATTGAGAACTTTGCACGGTTGCAATTCTGATTGACCAGCCAATTGCTACAATGGCTACTTAAAACAATAGCATTGAAGTAAAGAGCATGAGTTTTTCAGAATTTGATGTGACGCGGCGCACTCGTAAAGGAAATTTTTTGAAGCAAATTGATCATTTAATTGACTAGAACTCGATAGAGAAAGTAATCGCAGTCCATTATGCACCGGTTTGCGATGCAGCGGGGCGGCCAGCTTATTCTGGGTTGCTGCTGTTTAAGATGCTACTGATCGGGTTTGGAACGGTGATATAAGCGATGAATTGGTGGAAGATATGGCGAACTCGAATCTCCACGTGATGCGGTTTCTGGGCTTGTCGTTGGAAGATGACGTGCCGGATCATTCTGTGCTATCGCGATTTAGAATACGACTAACGGCAGCAAAAGTATGGGATGGGTTATTGGCGGAAATCAACCGGCAAATCCAGGCTTACGATATTACTGTTAAACAGGGTTGTTGACGCGAGCATTGCGCAGAGTCCGCGCAAACCTAAAACCAAACCAGCTTACGAAGTGGTCAGTGACCGGGAAGAACGCGATGATGAAAACGAGGCTGAGAAAGCAATGCAGGTTATTGAAGTCACACAACCGGGTGTCGATGCTGAAGCACGCTGGTTCAATGCCAAGGTGCTACGTTATTGTGGTCTAGCTAAGGCTCATGCCTGGCACACATTACTCGCAATGGCATACAACTTAAAAAGACTTCCTAAAATCTTCGCTGAGCGCCAAATGATTGCGAAAATATAGAATTATTGCGCCCTTGCGACCGGAAATAGCCGGTTTAAGGTGATTATTTACTGTTCACTACAGAAAAATAGCTGAAAAATACTCTGAAAACTTACAAATAAACCCAGAATTGCATTGAAACAAGAGCTACGTGTGATTTTGCAAAGGTCTCCGGTAATATACTATTATCTCAAATTTCGGGATTTGTTCAGCACTTCCTTAGGTGAAGCGCGAGCTATTCAATTTCTCTACCCAATAAGCAATTTCAGCTTCTTCATCGGCGGGAATCATCAATATAGGTTTGGAATGCTGGGTACTTAATAGTGTGGAATGTTTTTCGTTGGCTTGAGCATCTAGTGCAAAATTCATAAAGCCGAGCGGTTCGATAATTTTTTCACGAATAATCGATGAATGCTCACCGATGCCGGCAGTAAAAACGATGGCATTTAATCCGCCTAGTTGTGCGGCATAAGCACCGATTGCTGCACGAGCTTGAGCGCAAAAATACTGTACGGCAAAACGCGCATTGGCGGAGTCACTTTTAAGTAACTCTGCGATATCACTACTTTCCCCCTGAGACAGCGCCAGTAATCCCATGCGGTGATAAGTCAGTTCGATCAGTTCATCGGTGCCGACTTTTTTCATCAATTCCAACATCACCCCAGGATCCAGATCGCCGCTGCGAATTGCCATCGGAATTCCACCGGCAGGGGTATAACCCATTGTCGTCGCAACAGACTGCAAGTTTTGCAAGCAACATAAACTGGCACCGCTTCCCAAATGCGCGATCAATACATTGTTATAAGAAATTTCTCCTAATAACTCCGGGAGTTTGCGTGCAATATGCGCGTAATTCAAACCATGAAAACCAAAACGTCGTAATCCATATTCATTGGGTATCGGCAAACGCCAAGCACTTTCCGGTAGTGTGTGATGAAATGCCGTGTCAAAACAAGCAATCTGCGGAACTTCAAATACATTTTGACAAAACCGCGCGCCGTGCAGATTACTCTCCATGTGCAAGGGTGCCAGATGCGCAATAGACTCCAATCGGTGGAATTCTTCTGGCGTCAATAAGCGAGCAGCGTCTGGGCAATCTCCCCCATGCACGAAGCGATGGCCTATCACGTCTATGCGAAGATGCGCTAGCTCATTTTTTAGCGAATTCAGCGCGGCTGACAATCCACTTTCAACGGTATTAGGTGTTAACGGAAAGCGAAAATGCTGACGCTCACCGTCATCCAGAAACACGCAAGCTTTTAGGCTCGATGAGCCGCTGTTGACGGTGAGTATGTGCATACGGTTGTGATATCGTTATCCTAGCGTTTGTCAGGCCACACCCAGTTATCCAACTCTGGCATATCGATCCCGTATTCATGGGCATAGTTAACCGCGGCCTGTTGTTGATCTTGTATTTTTGTTTTCACCGCAGACGAATTTTTTAGCGTAGGAATATATTTGAGCACGTCCAACACTAAACTAAAGCGATCGATCCGATTGAGTATGGCAAGTTCCAACGGGGTATTGATACTGCCTTTTTCCACATAGCCACGCACATGGAGATTCTTATGCCCATTGCGACGATACGCCAAGCGATGAATTAAGTAGGGATAGGCATGAAAATTAAACAGAATTGGCCGATCCGTCGTGAACAGCTCGTCAAATGCTTGATCACTCAGACCATGTGAATGTTCTGCTTCAGGAGTTAAGCGATACAAATCAATTACGTTGATATAGCGCACTTTTAATAAGGGAAAGTGTTCACGCAACATGACAATCGCAGCAAGCGCTTCTTTAGTCGCAACTTCGCCCGCGCTGGCAATGACAATATCGGGATTGCCATCATCGTTACTTGCCCATTCCCAAATCCCTAGACCTTTTTGGAAATGTGCTTCGGCTTCATCCATATTTAGATATTGCAAGTGTTTTTGCTTGTCACACACGATCACATTGATATCGTTGGTTGATTGTAGACAATGATTCACGGTTGCCAGCAAGGTATTGGCATCGGGTGGTAAATAAATTCGAGTCACGGTGCTTTTGTTCACGACTAAATCCAGAAAGCCAGGGTCTTGATGTGTAAAACCGTTGTGATCCTGCCGCCAGACCGTTGATGTCAGCAGTAAATTGAGTGACGAAATGGATTGGCGCCACGGTACATCATTGCACATGTTTAACCATTTGGCATGCTGATTAAACATCGAATCAATCACATGCACGAACGCTTCATAGGTTGAGAAAAAACCGTGACGTCCGGTTAATAAATATCCTTCCAACCAGCCCTCTAACGTATGTTCCGACAGCATTTCCATCACTCGACCGTCCGGGGACAATTCGCCGCCATCAGCGTCTTCTGGCAAATAATCGGCGAGCCACGTTTTTTTACTGACCGGATAAATATCATTCAATTTATTCGATGAATTTTCATCGGGAGAAAATACACGGAAATTTTGTAAATTATTTTTCATCACCATTGCTAAAAACTTGCCAGCAGGGTGAGTGTTTTCCGCATATATCTGTGCAGGTTGCGGCAATGGTATTGCAAAATCACGATGATTCGGCAGAACCAAAGCTTTACGTAACGAACCCGATGTATGTGGATTCGCGCTCATGCGTTGATTACCCTGTGGTGCTAAAGCTTTCAATTCTGGTTGCAGTGAACCGTGTTCATCGAATAAATTTTCGGGTGCATAGCTGCGCAACCAAGATTCCAGTTGCGCTAAATATTCTGGGTTGTTCTGAATATTATTGAGCGGTACTTGATGCGAACGCCAGTAACCTTCGACTTTTTTGCCATTGACATGTTTGGGGCCGGTCCAACCTTTTGGCGAACGTAAAATAATCATCGGCCAGCGTTGTCGTTGTGCTACGCCAGATTGCCGCGCTTCGTGTTGCAACGCATGGATCTGCTCGATGCAGTTATCCATTGCCTGCGCCATCGCCTGATGCATTTCCAAGGGCTCTTCGCCCGAGACAAAATAAGGTGTCCAGCCATAGCCTTCGAATAGCGCTTTGAGTTCTGCTTCCGAAATGCGTGACAAAAGGGTGGGATTGTTAATTTTGTATCCGTTCAAATGCAGAATGGGCAACACAGCACCATCGGTAATCGGATTTAAGAATTTGTTGGAATGCCATGAGGTCGCCAATGGACCGGTTTCAGCTTCACCATCGCCTACCACTACGGCCACGATCAGATCAGGATTATCAAATGCCGAGCCAAAAGCATGACTCACACTATAACCAAGCTCTCCTCCTTCATGAATCGAACCCGGTGTTTCGGGCGTACAGTGACTCCCGATGCCTCCTGGAAAGGAAAATTGCTTGAAAAATCTTTGTATTCCCGCGGCATCTTGCGTGATATCCGGATAAATTTCCGTGTATGTGTTTTCCAAATAAACCGGAGCCAATACGCCAGGCGCACCGTGACCAGGACCAGCCATAAAGATGCAATTCAGATCGTATTTATTGATGACGCGATTCAAATGTACATAAGCGAAACTTAGACCCGGACTGCTTCCCCAATGCCCAATCAAACGTTGCTTGATGTGCTGAGGTTTTAACGGTTCTTTTAATAAAGGGTTATTGCACAAATAAATCATACCGGCGGCAAGATAATTACAAGCCTGCCAATATCGGTGAATCTCAGTGTATTCTTGCTTATCCATAATCAGTCAATCCAATTGAGGCCGTTAATATTAGCTGCCTAGAATATAAAAGGTATGTGACCGTTTGATTAAATTCGTAATAAATATGGTTGTACTGCATAGACTAAAATAACAATGGACAGAAATTTCTAGTAATTAGTACACGTCATTCTGTTGTCATATAAAACGTTTAAGCTGCCTCGAAATAAGTATATTTAAGGTGGATCGAAAAATGCTGGACGTGGATTCTTTACTAAAAGATTATTTTCAGAATAAAGAAGAAGATAAAAGCAAATTTCTCATGAAAGCAGCTTCTTCAGTATTAAAGAAGCTATTACATCAAGATGAAATCAATCATTTCATTGAAACCAATCAATATTTAGAAGGTTTGGAATTCAATGACGCGGTACTAGATCACTTCAACTTTAGTTTCCAAGTTTCTAATAAAGATCGCGCGCGCATTCCGGATCATCGCCGCGTTTTGATCGTCGCTAATCATCCGCTGGGTTCGTTGGATGGGCTTGCGTTACTCAAATTGATTTCCGAGATCAGAACGGATGTAAAAATTGTCGCTACTTCGTTACTCAATTGTATCGATCCGTTACAAAGTCTGTTTCTTTCTGCTGATAATTTTTCAGGTGAGCAACGTAACGGTATTAACCCGATCGTCGCAGCTTTAGAAGCGGATCAGGCAGTGATTTTATTTCCTACTGGAGATGTGTCGCGCATATCTCCGTTAGGTGTGCGTGACGGAAAATGGAACACTGGTTTTTTATCGTTAGCGAAAATGACTCAAACGCCGATTCTCCCTATTTTTATAGACGGTAAAAATTCAACGCTTTTTTATGGATTATCGGGAATTTACAAGCCGCTAGGCACGCTGATGCTCGTCAATGAAATGTTCAATCAGAAAGGCAGTGAAATCATTTTCCGAATCGGTAAGCAGATTCCGTGGGAATCCATTGCGGCAATGGATTTATCTAAAAAAGATATCGCTAAGCTGATGCGAAAGCAAGTTTATTGGTTGGGCAAAAAGAAGAAAAAAGAGCTGTTCAAACCAATCGAAAATATTATTCATCCGGTGCGGACTAAGTTAATTCGCAAAGAACTTAAAGCATCAGAATTAATTGGTAAAACCCATGATGGAAAACACATTTACCTATTCGATTACCTTCCAAATTCGAGTGTGATGCGAGAAATTGGCCGTTTACGCGAACTTTCTTTCCGTCAGGTTCAAGAAGGCACGGGACGCGCTTTAGATATTGACCGTTATGATCGCTACTATCGCCATTTGATTTTGTGGGACGAGGAGGAGTTGGAAATCATTGGCTCCTATCGCATCGGCGAAGCGTCAAAAATTCTAAAAAAATACGGTGAATCTGGTTTATACACACACAGTCTATTTGAATTTACACCCGCTTTAATCAGCAAATTAGAGCATGCCATTGAGTTAGGCAGAAGTTTTATTCAACCCCGCTATCAAGGTAAACAGGCACTGGACTATCTCTGGTATGGGATTGGCGCGTATCTCTATCAGCATCCTGAAGTACGATACATGCTGGGCCCGGTTTCGTTAAGCACTGCATTACCTGAACCGATTCAGAAAACCATTGCCAGCTTCTATAGTCGATTATTGGGTAGCAGCGAAGTGCTGGCAACCCCAAGACTTCCTTTTGCATGGAAGGAATCTGAAAATGTAACCGACACTCTGGAAGTTTCTAACGATGAGGAATACAAACAAGCTTATGCCCTATTAAAAGAAAAGTTGGGTCAAGCCGGCGCAAAAGTACCGATACTGTATAAACAATATGTCGAATTATGCAACCACGGAGGTTGTCAATTTTTAGGATTTAACGTGGATCCAAACTTCTCCAACTGCGTCGATGGACTGATTCTGGTTCATATCGAAGCGATCAAAGAAAAGAAATATCAACGCTATATCCAAAGCCATGCTGCCATGACTAAAAACATCGCATCAATTTAGCAAGACAAGAATCTTCAATCAATTTCCATACGATACGATTCGAAGACAAAGCCTTTAAGAGGTTGTTAATGGTCATTGTAGACACTGATGGCGAATTTGATTTTCTCCCGATAGCAATTCGCGATATCTAAATGCTATTTGCTATTTCATCGGGATCGGCATGCAATAAAAGCACAAATTGTCGAACAGGCTATTAACAACTATCTGCACTATTAAAAACAGAATTTGTATTACGACTTGCCCGCAATTGAAATGAAAACAAACTCGGCAAACTAGGACTGCAACAGCAAAAAAACTCTTCCAAGAAAAATTTTTGGTAAAGATCTTATGCAGTACTTGCTTTTTTCTTCATTAAGAATTGATACTTCTGTTGCAACTGTTCTTTGTTTTCTTTTCTATTTGAATCGGGGATGATGCAGTCGACAGGACATACCTCTACGCATTGCGGTTCGTGGTAGTGTCCGACACATTCGGTACATAAATTGGAGTCGATTTCGTAGATTTCTTCACCTTGCGAGATTGCGTCGTTCGGGCATTCGGGTTCGCAGACGTCGCAGTTGATACATTCATCGGTAATAATTAATGCCATAGTAGATTTCTTAGAGTTTTTTCAAGTGGTTGGGTTTAGCTTTCCGCGCAACATTTGTGTTACTAAAGGATGAACAAAGGCATCCACATTGCCACCAAGTGTTGCGATCTCACGTACGATTGTCGCGGAAATAAACATGTATTGTTCCGATGGTGTCATAAATAGCGTTTCGACATCGGGATACATGCCGCGGTTCATGCCGGCCATTTGAAATTCATATTCAAAATCTGAGGCAGCACGTAGGCCCCGCACGATAATTCTTGCATTTTGTTGGCGTAAAAAATCCATTAATAAGCCGGAAAAAGACATCACTTTGACATTGTCGCAATCCGATAAAACTTGCTTCGCCATAGCAACACGTTCTTCTAAGGTAAAAAACGGTTTTTTGCTGCTGCTGACTGCGATAGCGACGATGACTTCATCAAACACTCGCGTTGCGCGTCGGACTAAATCTTCATGACCGCGTGTAATCGGGTCGAAAGTACCAGGATAAACTGCTCTATTCATTTATGTTCTCCAAAAGCTGATAATACACTTCTCCAGCTTTACCGTTTCGCACCACAGCCCAAGGATGTTCTGGAACCCAGTGATCGCTGCTTTCGATATAGATTTTGCCATTGACTTCGAGAAGAAGGGATATTTGTTTCAATAATGTTGGTAGTAGATTGAGACGGTAGGGCGGGTCCAGAAAAATGACGTGAAATTTTCGTGTATCGGTTTGAATGAACCGAAGAGCATCCGATTTCAGGATAGAAATTTGCGTGGCCTGCAATTTTTCTTTATTTTCCTGCAAAAATCGGAGTACGACAGAATCATTCTCAACCATCACCACTGATTGCGCACCACGCGAAGCTGCTTCAAAACCAAGTACTCCGCTGCCAGCAAACAAATCCAAACAATTCAATCCTGTTAAGTCTTGGCCTAACCAATTAAACAACGTTTCACGTATGCGATTTGCAGTCGGCCGGAGATCATCGCGGTCAGGAAAAGAAATCAACCTGCTTCGCCAGTTCCCTCCAATAATGCGGATTTTTCCAGCAGTAATTCCCATCCAAGTCAATTAATGCGGTTATTCAGCAGCCCCCACAATGACAGCGACCATACCGTCTGGTTGAATACGACGCTTGAAGGCTTCGCGAACTTGTTCAACCGTTACCGCTTCAACAGCCGTTAAGTAATCCGTCAAATAGGTCAGTGGCAGTTGATAGAACCCAATCATGGAGAGATACCCCAGGATTTTGCTATTACTATCGATACGCAGCGCAAAACCCCCGATGAGATTCTGTTTGGCGGCATCCAATTCAGCTTGCGTGGGACCTGAGGAAACAAAATCGCTTAACGTTTTGCGAGTCAAAGCAAAAGCTTCTTCCGATTGTTCCTTTTTGGTTTGCAAACCGACTAAAAAAGGTCCTTGCTGTTTAAAAGGTGAAAAGAAACTATATACGCTGTAAGCCAATCCACGTTTTTGACGAATTTCTTCCATTAAACGCGAAACGAATCCACCGCCGCCTAAAACATGGTTTCCGACCAACAATGGAAAATAATCAGGGTCGCCGCGACGTAATCCAGGGTAAGCGAATTGAATATGGCTTTGCGTGGCTGGATGCGGAATTTTTTTAGTTTCGGCAGAAGGTATTTGAACTTGTGGCGGATCGATGTGTTTTTGTCCCGCCGGTAAATGCTGTGTTAATGATTCGGCAATTTCTTTGGCTTGTTGTTTAGTCACATCGCCAATCATCGCGACAACGGCGTTTTTCGACACATAGTGTGAACGATAGAAAGTTAACAAATCATCATGTTGCAATGCGTTCACTGTTTCAATCTCGCCAACATCATTGAGTCCATAAGCGTGAGCGCCATAAAGCATTTTGGTTAGTTCACGGTCTGCAATATAATCTGGTTTCATGCTCGATTCTTTAATACTCGCGACAATTCTTGCTTTTTCGCGTGTCAAAATATCTTGCGGAAATTGTGGAAACTGAATAATACTCGCCAATACTTTCAAGGACTGAATGCGCTCGCGTTCATTGCTCAATGTCCGCAACGTAACGCCGGCTCTGTCGCGATCGAAATTGCCGCCCAACTGTGCGCCAATATCGGCTAGCGCCGTGGCAATTTGATCCTCGGATAGGTCTTTCGTGCCTAAGTTGAGCAAATGACGCACCAAATTAGCTAGTCCCGATTTATCAGCCGTATCCATGCTGCTACCCGCTGAAAATTCAACACTGACATCCAATATTGGCAAATCGTGATTTTCGACGAAATAAACATTGACGCCACTGGCCGTTTGCCAGTGCTCTATGTTTAACGATGCCGATACTTTCTGTGTCAAAACACATAATAAAACGATCACTATGTATTGCATTGTGCGCATCAAAAACCCCCGAAAATTGTCATAACCAAAGCGATAACAATTTATTTTTCTAAAATTAACCGCTGTTTCTCAACCCAGCCGACACGCCATTGATGGTCAAGTGAATCGCACGTTTGACCTCTGGGCTATCTTCTCCAGAACGATAACGATGTAATAACTCCACTTGCAAGTGATTAAGTGGATCGATATAAGGTGTGCGGTTGCGAATACTACGCGCCAGCGTCGGATTATCTTGAAGCAATTCCGTATTACCGGTTACCGCAAACAACCATTTTTTACTTCTTTTCCATTCTTCCTGGATACGAGTAAAAATTTCTTCACGAACAGCTACATTGCGAACCAACTCGGCATAGCGTGACGCAATACCCATATCCGTTTTAGCTAACACCATATCCATGTTCGATAATAAGGTTTGCATGAATGGCCAATTGCGATACATCTCTTGCAGTAACACCAAGCCTTCGCCAGGGTGTTGCTCATTTGCGATAAAGGCCTCGACGGCATGCCCGAAACCATACCAACCCGGTAACATGATGCGGCTCAAACTCCAACTAAACACCCACGGAATAGCCCGTAAATCCTCAATCGCATCTGAATTGGTTCGCGATGGAGGACGGCTGCCGATATGCAATCCAACCATTTCCCTGATCGAAGTGGACTCGAGGAAAAATTCTTTAAATCCAGGCGTTTCATAAACCAAATTGCGATACGCTGCAAAAGAGCTCGACGCTAAGCTTTCCATTGCTTGATAGTAACGTTCCGCATTTTCACCAATAGTATCGTGACCAAACAAAGTGGCCTCTATCGTTGCTGCAGCGAGCGTTTCTAAGTTGCGTCGGCCAATTTCGCGTTCCGCGTACTTACTGCTGATGACTTCACCTTGTTCCGTCAAACGGATTTGAGCATTCACGCTGCCAGGTGGTTGCGCCAAAATACTTTGATAACTCGGTCCACCACCTCGACCAACCGTGCCGCCTCGCCCGTGAAACAATCGTAGCTGAACATTATGTTTCGCAAAAATCTTGGTTAAATCAATTTCGGCTTTGTAGATTTCCCAGTTGGAAGTCAGAAAACCACCATCTTTATTGCTGTCTGAATAACCTAGCATGACTTCTTGAACGTTTCCTCGCGATACCAGCAACGTGCGATAGTAAGGCAAAGAAAACAACTGATCCATGATGTCGCCACAGCTACGCAAGTCAGCGATGGTCTCAAACAGTGGAATGATATTAATATGGAGCACGGGATTGATACCCGCTTGCAGCAAACCGACTTCCTGCAACAAATAAGCTACTTCTAATACATCCACGATATTGGTGGTCATGGAAATAATGTAATTCGGCATCGCCGCACGTCCGAAACGCTTCTGGATATTTGCGGCACATTGCAAAATGCGTAATTCCGATTGTGCCAGTTCAGAGCATTGCTCATACGATGCAAAAGGTGCGCGCGGATTGCTGATTTGCTCCAGTAGCCATTCGGTACGCGCTTCGTCGCTCAACGACAAATAATCATGATCCAGTGGCGTATGTAACCGAAATAGATCTGCCACCACTTTTTCGTGCACTTTACTATGTTGACGCATATCCAGCGGTGCTAAATGGAAACCAAACACATCGACGGCACGGCGGAAATTGCGCAATGATCCGCGAGCGATCCACTGGGATTTATGCTGTTTCAGCGAAGTAATGATAATGTCCAGATCGCGCAAAAATTCCGCGCTATCGTTATACGGTTGAATCGAATCTGTCGCATCCACTGACGTAAACTGGTTGTTCAAGCGCCGATTGGTTGCCGCTAACCGCTGTCCGATGCGAACAAAGATACGACGATATGGTTCATCCGATCGATTGACAATATCCGGTGAAATGGCAACGAGGGCTTTCACATCATCGCTAACGGTTACGATGCGATCGGTAATACTCATCGAAAGCCCCAGTTTTCGCACCTCTTCCAAATAAAACTCCAGGGCAACCGATGACTGACGCTCCATTGCACGCAACATTACTTCGTCAGTTACGAAAGGATTTCCATCGCGATCTCCCCCAATCCAACTACCAATGCGTAAAAAGGAAGCAACGGGAGGGGCTTTGTCTTTGAGTTGCAATTCAAGCAAATCTTCTATCTTTGCATAAATATAAGGAATTTCAGTCAAAAACGTGTAGCTATAGTAAGCAAGGCCATTTTCAATTTCGTCATAAACTGACAGACGCGTGGTGCGTAACATGCGGGTTTGCCACAACAATTGAATGGTCGCGCGGAGATTTTCTTCATTATGACGATTTTCATTGGGCGTCATTTCCATTTGCGCGCGTTCTCTGAGTAAGCGTTGAATGGTGAGCTGACAATCCAAAATACTTCTTCGTTGCACTTCCGTCGGATGTGCCGTCAGAACAGGCGATACGAGAGCTTTGCTAAAAAAATCCTCCAAAAAAGATAAATCTTCTTTGTCTTTCAATACGCGCCTCAACGCCAGTGTAACGCCTCCTGGTTGAGGCGCAGATTTTTGTCTCAAGTGTATCCGGCGACGACGATTATGGTGAACGTCTTCAGCAATATTGGAAAGCAATGAAAAATAACTGAAAGCGCGAACGACAGGTAATGAGGCTTTGTCGCTTAACCGACTTAAAATAACTTCTAGTTCTTGGCGCGCTTGCGGGTCTTGATCACGGCGAAAACGAATGGCTGTTTGTCGAATATTTTCAACCAATTCGAAGGCCTCATCACCTTCTTGTTCACGTAACGTATCGCCTAGCATTCTTCCTAGAAAGCGGATATCGTCTCGTAAAGGTAGGTCTTTATCATCCCCATTAGGGGATTCGTTTTGTTCAATAGATTTATCCAAATGATTCATTCCGGCTGTATTCATCGCGTTATTTCCCACACTGTTCAACAGGTAGCAGTGCTAAACACGCCATGACTGTTTCTGCCATGTTAAAATGATAGTTAGTAAAAAGTTTTTGTAATTTTTTCATTTTTAAATTTTAATGCCCAACTCTTATCCAATACCTAAAAAAATTGTCATCGCATCGCGAGAAAGCTTATTGGCAATGTGGCAAGCAGAGCATATTCAGCAACGTTTACTCGAATTATACCCGCAAACTGACATCAGCATACTCGGCATGACCACCCGAGGCGATCAAATACTCGATCAATCGCTCTCTAAAATAGGCGGCAAAGGGCTTTTCATCAAGGAACTCGAACAAGCTTTAGAAGATAGACGCGCCGATATTGCCGTGCATTCGATGAAAGACATGCCGATGAATGTGCCCGAAGGTTTTAAGCTCGCGGTGATTACTGAAAGAGAAGATCCTCACGATGCTTTTGTGTCTAATCAGTATGATAGCTTAAATGCATTACCGCCTGGCAGTATCGTCGGCACCTCCAGCTTGCGACGAGAAAGTCAATTACGCGCGAGATTCCCACAACTTAAAGTACAACCTTTGCGCGGAAATGTGCAAACACGTTTGCGCAAACTCGATGAAGGTCAATATTCAGCGATCATTCTTGCTGCGGCTGGTTTAAAAAGACTGGGACTGGCAAGCCGCATTACTGGGTTATTAGATTCTGAGCAAAGCCTTCCAGCAGTGGGGCAAGGAGCATTGGGCATTGAGTGCCGTGCAGACCGTCCAGATTTGGTTGAGATGTTACAACCATTGCATCACCAAACAACGGCGTATTGCGTTGAAGCTGAACGTGCAATGAGCCGTGTTCTCGGGGGCAGTTGCCAGGTTCCGCTGGGCGCGTTCGGCGAAATCTTTGATGGCGTTTTGCGATTGCGTGGTTTTGTAGCACAACCGGATGGCTTGCGAATCGTCAGCGATGTCGTCTCAGGGCAGCCAATGCAAGGCGCACAATTGGGGCAAATGCTCGCAGAAAAATTAATCAAACAGGGAGCGGATGAAATTCTATCAACGCTAGTTCCTGCGGAAGGTTGGAAGTAATTTTGCGTGTAGCAACTTCCAATTCATTGTCGGGTGTTAATGTGCTGGTAACTCGTCCACAACATCAATGTGCTGTTCTAGCCAATCGCATTCGCGAAGAAGGCGGCAATCCGGTATTGTTCCCTGTGTTAACGATTACGGATGTGGATAATACCGATAAGTTAGTGGATCTTGTGAAGCGCCTGCATGAATTTGATTGGTCGTTTTTTGTCAGTCCCAATGCCGTTCATAAAGCCATGCAATTCATCGCCAAATATGGTGATTTTCCTGCGCATCTTAACGTGGCTGTGGTAGGAAAAGGCAGTGCTGATGCGTTAAAACAGTACGGTATTGACAAGGTATTTTCTCCAACAGAACAATTTGATAGTGAAGCATTGCTCAAACTGCCGGTGTTGCAGAATATGGCTGGACAACGTGTGGTGATTTTTCGTGGTGTAGGTGGTCGACCGTTATTGGGTGATACGCTTATCCAGCGCGGCGCCGCTTTAGATTATGCTGAGTGCTATCAACGCAAAAAACCCGAAGCCGATGTGAATTCGCTATTAGCTGCCTGGTCTCGGGGTGAAATTCATGCGGTGATTATTACCAGTAGTGAAGGATTGCACAATTTATTTGACATATTAGGTAAGCTTGGCCAACAATTGCTGAAATCGACGCCAATTTTTACGAGTTATGAACGTATTGTTCAAGCAGCAGGCGATTTAGGGCTCGAAAAAATTATTAAAACAACTTTGGCAGGTGATGAGGGATTGCTTGATAGTTTGCAAACCTACTTCGGTAAGGTGTTAGTAAAACAATAAATAGTGACAGCAAAATTGAAAGTTTAGCGATGCAGATAATATTTTTAATAACATTCGACACGATCTATTCGATCGTATCTGCCTTCTCTATTCACCCTAAAAACATTTATTCTATTAGCTCTATATTCTGCTATTTCTATTATCGAAACGAGGAGAACCAATGAAAGCAACTCTTTGGCTATTAGCGTTATTTACTGCCGCTGTAGCAATTGTATATGTAGCAAAAAATACACCAGGTCATGCAGCTTTAGTACTGGATTCTTATGGTGTTGACGTTAAGCTCGCATTAGATCATCTTGTCATTTTATTAATCGTTTCAGCCTTTGTTTCGTATGTTTTGATTAGAATGATGCTAGGCGTACTTGAATTTGGAGAGCGTCACCGAGTTAAAAAAACCGACGAAATGTTATTGTCGGGTTTAAAAGCATATTTTGAAAGCGATTACGTCAAAGCCAAGAAAAATGCAGCCGTTGCCTTAAAACTTTCCGATTCAACGCTAGCAACGGCGTTAAGTGGTGCCATTGCAGCGCGTTCCGCACAGGAACTCAATGATGTTTCCGATCGCGATCAATATATCGATTCAGCAATCAACAAAGCACCTGAAGACAAATCTCTAGGTTTAATTGCAAAAGCAGATTTCTTAATTAAGGAAGGGCGGCATCAGGAAGCGTTGCAAACACTGCATTCTTTATATTCCGACGGCGGATTACAATCATCTTCTGCTTTGTTGCTGGAAATCAAAGCACAACAGCAAGCAAAAAACTGGGATGCCATTTTAGACCTTACCAATACCTTGTCCGGACGGCCTTCATCCAACCAAAGTCTGGTGCGTGAATTACGCCGGAATGCGCAGGTAGAAAAAATTAAAAGCAAATTTACCGATGTGCGTTCGCTGAATCAATATTGGCAGCAACATGTCACTCCAATGGAAAAAAGAGACAGCAAATTGGCAGTAGCAGCAGCGCGTGCTTATATGGCATTGGATAACTGTAATGCGGCGCATCAGATTATTGAACACACTTTGCCGATGACATGGGATGTTGAACTGATCGAACTCTATTCCGAATGTTTGGGTTCTCATGTAAGCCGTCAAATCGAATGCGCCGAAAGTTGGCTTAGAATACACCCAAACAATGCGGCTCTATTGCTCACGCTTGGCAGACTGTGTGGATACTGCGAACTTTGGGGCAAAGCCGAGAATTACTTAGAAGCAAGTTTATCGGTTGAACCGAGCCATAAAGCTCATTTAGCATTAGCGCAGTTGTATGAAAAACTTGGCAAACATGAAGCCGCCATCACACATTACAACAAAGGGCTTGAGCAAACTCTGAAAAAACTTACCTAAGGAAGCACTGATTAATTGACTGCACAAACGAATCACTTCGTTGCGCGGCACTCGCTCCCGCGTCTATCATGTTGATATGTCTTAGTTGCTGCGTTCCGTGCGTCTCATGCTTCATTTCGTTCGCCGAATTAATCAGCGTTTCCCTAAGAACTGCTAGTTGTGTTGGGAGTAAATACATCAGAAAAGAAAGCGTTTTTAGGTAAACGTTTTTGACTAGTGAAATCATGGTAAGCGGCTTTGATGACAACGGGAGAACCGCAAGCATAGACTTGGAAACTTTCTAAATCAGCATGATCGTGCATCACCGCATGATGCACGAATCCCGTCCGTCCTTGCCAGTCGTCCTCAGACAACGGTTCCGACAAAACCGGAATAAAATTAAAATTTGAATACCGTTGCTGCCATTCGTTGATTAAGTCTATCAGATAAAGATCTTCTTTGATGCGAACGCCCCAGTACAATGTCATTTCCTTGCGATAGAATGGATTATTTTCGTTATGAAAGATGTGTTCCAAAATACTTTTAATTGGCGCAAAACCTGTGCCACTCGCTAAAAAAATAATGGGTGCGTTTTGTTCGGACGATTCGCGTAAGAAAAAAGATCCTAACGGACCGGTAAAGCGCAACATATCTTTGACTTTCATGTGCGTAAACACATGTTCAGTGAAAGTGCCGCCCGGATAATTACGTACATGTAATTCTAACAATTCATCATTATGCGGGGCATTGGCCAGTGAAAAACTCCTCCGTTGACCATCCTTAAGCAAAATATCGATATATTGCCCAGGCAGGAATTGCAATCTGTGATTCGCGGGCAATTTCAGCGAGACGATCATCACATTGGGGGCAACATGTTCGAGTTTTTCTACCCGACATGGCAATGTTTTTATTTCGATATCTTTAGTGGCACTAATCTCATCCAAATAAATGACTAAGTCAGTGAGTGGAGTGGCACAACAAAATAACGCATAGCCGTCTTTTTTTTCTATTTCGGGGAGTGTTTCTTCATTATGCTGACCATAATCGACGGTTCCCTGTATGATTTTACCTTTACAAAGACCGCAAGAACCATTGCGGCAACCATATGGCAAGGATAGACCGGCGCGTAAAGCCGCTGCTAAAATAGTTTCTCCGGACTCAGCGGTAAAAATATGACCACTTGGTTGGATTATGATTTGATGCGACATTACGAGAAAATGAATAAACAGCTAACAAAGTTAAATAGAAATGAAAAAAACACTCTTAATTGTTGGTAGTGGCAATATTGCGCTGCGGATAGCGCCATTATTTAAAAATAATTACCGCATTTTTGGACTTTATCGAAATGCAGATAACATCGGCACACTCAGATCCAATGGAATCACGCCCATTTATGGAGATCTAGATTTTGTTCAAACGCTAAAAAAAATTTCCGGAATCGCACAGCTAGTGATTCATTTAGCGCCGCCGCCCAGTGAAGGATTGCGAGATAATCGCACCACTCACTTATTGTCTGCATTGTCGCGACAATCAAAAAATGTCGCAGCCATTTTACCACAGCGACTCATCTATATCAGTACCACCGGCGTCTATGGTAATTGTCAGGGTGATTGGATCAATGAAACACGCGCGGTCAATCCTTTCAATGATCGTGCCATACGGCGCGTCGATGCAGAAAAACAAATTCGCTTCTGGGGAAAACGCAATAATGTCGCGGTATCCATTTTGCGCGTGCCGGGAATTTATGCAGCAGACCGGTTGCCACTCGCACGTTTGCAACAAGGGTTACCGGCCTTGATAGAAAACGAAGACAGCTATACTAATCACATTCACGCCGATGATTTGGCACGAATTATTTATGCTGCAGCACAGTATGGGAAACCGGGTAGACTGTACCATGCTTGCGATGACTCAAATCTCAAAATGGGCGCTTATTTTGATTTGGTCGCGGATCATTTCGGTTATCCGCATCCTCCTCGTGTTACGCGAGAAGAAGCTCAGAAACGCATTTCACCGGGAATGATGTCTTTTATGCGGGAATCCAGACGGATAGAAAATTCAAGGATAAAAAAAGAATTATATGTCAATCTGTTATATCCAACCGTTGAGGCAGGAGTAATCGCCGCACGCAATGAGCGACCATCGATATAGCAAAGTTATCGTTATTAATCTGTCTCCAATGTTTTTTTCAACGCATAGATTTTTTCTAATGCTTGCTTTGGAGTGAGTTCATCCGGCACTAAATTCGCTAGCATCTCAATAACCTTTTTGTTTTGCTTATCCTCTCCGCTTAACTCAGATTCTGGGTATGAAACCGAAAACAAATCGGGTTGTACACCTTTTTGAATGTTGCCTTGTTCCAACTGGACGAGATGATTTCGTGCGACTTTGATGACATTCACTGGAACCCCTGCAAGCGCGGCCACTTGCAAACCATAGCTCTGACTTGCCGGTCCATTGGTGACTTTATGCAAAAAAACAATATGGTTTTTATATTCGGCGGCGCTCAAATGCACGTTGCTAATTTGATCGAATTCTTCCGCCAGTTTCGTAAGTTCAAAATAGTGTGTCGCAAATAAAGTCAGGCTGCGGTTTTGCGTGACCAAGTGCCGAACAATGGCAAAAGCCAATGCTAAGCCATCAAAAGTTGAAGTGCCGCGCCCTACTTCATCCATTAATACCAAGCTTTGCGGCGTGGCGTTATGCAATATGTTCGCTGTTTCAGTCATTTCCACCATAAACGTGGAACGACCACTGGCCAAATCATCGGACGCACCAATTCGTGTAAATATTTGATCTAATATTCCTAATTGCGCTTTTTTCGCGGGTACATAACTACCGCAGTGCGCCAATAATGCAATTAACGCGGCTTGCCGCATATAGGTCGATTTACCTCCCATATTGGGACCGGTAATCAGCAGCATTTGTGTTTTTTGATCCGCTTCATTGGTCAAGTAAACATCATTCGCGACAAAATGTTCAACCTGGTTTTCGACAACCGGATGGCGCCCCGAATCAATGTTAAAAATAGTTTCTTCCGATAGTTGTGGCCGCGCATAATTCAGTGTTCTCGCTCGCTCTGCTAATGCACACAGCACATCAATTTCAGCAATACTGACAGCCAGTTTCTGCAATACCGGCACGAAAAGTTGGAGTTTATTCAACAGTTCTTGATACAAATATTTTTCGCGTGCCAATGCACGATCGCGCGCCGAGAGTGCTTTGTCTTCAAACGCTTTTAGCTCTGGCGTGATATATCGTTCAGCATTTTTTAAAGTCTGCCTGCGCAGGTAATCGGTGGGTATCTTCTCGCTATGCGCATGGGTCACTTCAATATAAAAACCATGCACGCGGTTATACTCGACTTTCAAACTCGGAATGCCAGTACGCTCTTTTTCTTTTGCTTCCAATTGCAACAAAAAATCACCACAATTGTTTTGTAACGCACGCAATTCATCTAATTCCGCATCATACCCATCGGCAATGACATTTCCTTCGCGCAATACGGTCGATGGTTCATCAAGTAGCGATACACTGAGACAGTCCACTACCACAGAATCGACTTGAAATGCTTGAATCAATCGATGGAGCGCCTCACTCTGGCAAAGATTAAAAATTTCATGTAACTCGGGTAACAATTTAAGACTGTCGCGCAATCCCGATAAATCTCTCGGGCGAGCCGATTGAAGCGCAATTCGTGCAGTGATCCGTTCGATGTCAACAAATTTTCGCAGCAGTACGCGTGCTGGCACATAAAAACTTGATTCATTATCGTTGATCAACGCTGTGATGCAATCAAGCCGGTTTTCGATCGTATGAACATCGCGCAATGGATGATGCAACCAATATTGCAGCAAACGGCTACCCATGTTGGTTGAGCACGTATCTAATAACGACAACAAAGTCGGTGACGATTCACCGCGTATGGTTTCGGAAATTTCCAAATTGCGTCGTGTTGCCGCGTCCATTCGAACATAAACAGTATCGAATTCAGCCCGCAAGGAACTGATAGGACATGTTTTCGTGCCCTGCGTCAGATGAATATATTCCAGCAAAGCGCCCGCAGCACCCATCGCAATCAACAAATCCTGACAACCAAAACCGGATAAATCGTGTGTTCCCAATTGACGTTGCAGTGCTTGCTGAGCATGATCGTGGTCGAATTGCCAATCGGGTAATCGTTTCAACGCCCAATCTTTTCGCTGCATTTCAGACAATGCAAGCGATTCAGGAATGAGAACCTCGGAAGGCCGAATACGTTCGAGTTCGCTCGTTAGATTTTGCTGAGTCGTTTCTGTCACACGAAGTTGGCCGGCCGCCAAATTCAGCCACGCTAGTCCTAACGTGTCGTCCTTTATCGACAATGCCAACAGAATGCAATCTCGCTTATCATCTAACAACGCTGCATCGGTTAAGGTGCCCGGCGTATAAATACGTGTCACTTCTCGCGCCACAGGCCCTTTAGAAGTAGCAGGATCACCCACTTGCTCGCATACAACGACGGATTCACCTAATTTCACTAATTTTGCCAGATACTGTTCCGCCGCGTGATAAGGCACCCCGGCCATTTTGATCGGCTCCCCTGCGGATGAACCTCGATGCGTTAAAGTAATACCAAGGAGCTTCGCTGCTTTTTCAGCATCGTCAAAAAATAATTCATAAAAATCACCCATGCGATAAAACATCAGCGTATCCGGGTAATTCTGTTTGAGATGCAGGTATTGCTGCATCATCGGTGTGTGCTGTTGTATGGGAGTCTTCATCAATACGGCAAGGGTTTAGGAGAAATACAAATGTAAACTTAACGCGGATTAAGCCTCTAAAACGAAACTTCTAAGGATTTATTTTAGAATGATATTACCTTGAGTCGCTTGTGTATAGAACGTGTACGGTAGTACGACGGTATCCAATGCCCCGGACAGCACGGTATCAATCAATATCCATTCTGGCCCATGACTTAACCAAAGCGAAGCCTTAGATGGCTTACCACGCATCATGCAAATGTTGTAGCCAGTGCCACTATAAATCCTTGGAATACTTTCACAAGGTGAACTTACTTGCGTGAGATTTCCCCGTATCGTGGCATCACCTTCGGCAACCGTACGCAGAGTACCACAGCCCTCGAGAGACATTATGCCGATTCCAATCCATCCAAAAATAAAACATTTTACAAACTTATTGTTCATAAATCCTTTTAGTAAATTAACAGACTATCTGCAAGAATTTCTAGCGTTGTTTACAGTATTTTTAGGAGAATACTGTACATGAACATACACAAACGCACTCACTTAATTTTATTAGACCATCGGGAAATCTGGTAACTTTATCAATCCCATTCGCGGAAGGTAACGCACCTGGCGGAACGCTTCAGTATTGATAGTCAAGGATGGATTACTCACTCCGATCAACCTTCTGGAAAATCTCACGCTGTTGAAATTCATAATCAACCCAGTCGGCTGTTGCGCCATGTTCGGAAAGTTTATGACGGAGATACGATTATTTTAGAAGACGGCAAACATATCCGTTTGCTGGGAGTTAACACACCTGAAATCGAAAGCCGTCAGCGAGCCGAAGAACCCGGAGGAGTGGCCGCCAAAAAATGGCTGCAAACGCAATTGCACGACAAAAAAGTGTATTTAGAGTATGACGAAGTAAAAATCGATAAATATAAACGTCAGTTGGCGCACGTATTTTTATCCAATGGCAAGCATCTCAATGTCATGTTGCTAGAAAATGGCTGGGGCACCGTCAGTATTATTCCACCCAACGGTCGTTATAGCGATAAACTGATTCAAGCGCAGCAACATGCCGAGAAAATGCGGCTAGGTATTTGGGCCATGCCAGAATACCAACTCGAACCCATCACCAAGATTGCTAACCACACCAAAGGTTGGAGGCGTTTCAGTGCAACGCCTCATGCTATCAAGAAAAACCGCAAATACACCCGCTTGCTTATTAACGATAAAGTTGATATTCGGGTTGCCAACAATAACCTGAAAGCATTTCCTCCACTTTCAACTTATTTAGGCAAATCTTTGGAAGTTCGCGGCTGGGTATCGCGTAACAACGATTATTACACCATGCTGATTCAACACCCTAGTTCGTTGATTGTAAGGAAAAGTGGTTTATGAATAGAGACTCTGTGTGGCGGTGCGGTTCATTGTTAAGCTTTCTGCGATGATTTCTCAGTCGTTGAAAGGCCTTTAAAAAAGCATTAACTGCCCACTAAAATAGAATAGCAGCGCAATCGCCGAAGCCATGCTGATTAATTTAATTTGAGTCGCGAGGCTGGCGATGAGAATCCAATTATTTTGTAATCCACCGCCTTGCGGGTTCAAACGCTTTAATTGCTGAAAATGAATGGCATTTTCAAGCCAATCGGCAAGTACCATCGTGCCAACCAGTATCATGAACCATGCTGACGGCAACGGTTCTCCCAGATATTCCGATGCTAACAACAGCGCATACAGAAATGCCAGGCCATAAATAGGTGCAAAAATCAGATCCATAGCCAGAAAGCGCTGTTCATACAGCCGTTCATCGTTACCCAGCGCTCCCCAATGAATGTTAGCTTGATCGGCAGTGTATCCAAGAAAGCGTAAATCTAACGGTTTCCGGTCTCGAGCATACTTCAATTTGCTCAGTTGTAACGCAACCAGTTTGCGTCCCGATACAATATGCAACAACTTTCTACCGCTAAACAATACCAGCAGCGGCAGCAGAAAAATATACATGACCGCCGGTACCAATTCGGCGCTGTCCGGGCGACTCAGGCCAAAATGATGATTAGCCCACTGCAAAAATATCCAAATACCTTCCTCTTCGCGTGGCGCATCGGGATAATGTTTGCGAATCGAGGCAGCGACCGCTTCGCGATCAATAAACGGAATATTTGACATCGCCAACCATGTCTTGGCCAAATTCCCGGATAGCGCTAATCGTGGAATGATTGTATTGGCTGGCTCAGCCAAAGCTGCCTGTTGCGCACCGGTTAGTCCGTCATGAAAGGTGGTTGGCAGCGTAACTGCAAGTGACTTGACAACCGTGTCATCAAGCCTAGCTGTGATATTCGCTAATCCATTACCCAAAGCCCGGAGCTGATGATTATCCGTTGTTTGGACGATCCTTTCGATATAGTGTGCGGATACCTGTGTCGCCTGAAGCTCATCCAGTTTTTTCGTTAACGGCGCAAATCCTCCACTCAAAGCCAGGAGCTGAAAAGTATCCGCTGTATTGATGATCGTTTCGATAGAGCGTGCGACTACCTGTTCGACCTGGTGCTCATCAAGCTTTTTCACCAACCGCGCTAATTCTCCACTTAAAACCAGGGACCGGCGAACATTCTTGGTTTGGTCGATTATTTCGATATAGTGCGCGACTACCTGCGCCACCTGATGCTCATCGAGCTTGCTCGCCAATGATGCTAATTCTCCACCTAAAGCCTGGAGTTGATCAGCATCCTTGGTTTGGCCGATTATTTCGATATAGTGCGAGGCTAGCTGTTTTGCCTGACGCTCATCGAGTTTGTTTACCAACGGCGCTAATTCCTCACTTAAAGCCAGGAGCTTTTGAACATATGTTGTTTTGATAATCCTTTCGATATAGCGTGCAATTACCTGTGTCGCCTGGTGCTCATCGAGCCTATTTGCCAATGACACTAATCCATTATCTAAAGCCTGGATCTGATCAGCATCCATCGACTTGCCGATCATTTCGAGATAGTGTGAGACTACCTGTGCCACCAGATCCTCATTGAGCTTGCTTGCCAATGATGTCAAACTTTCATTTAAAGCCCGGAGTAGATAAACATCTGTTGTCTTGCCGATCATTTCGAGATAATGTGCGACTACCTGTGCTGCCTGATCGTCATGGAGCTTGTTTACCAAAGGCGCTAATCGTTTACTCAAAATCCCGAGCAGATAAACATCTGTTGTCTTCAGGGTCATGCTGAAATAGTGTGCGACTACCTGTGCCAACAGATGTTCATTCAGTTTGCTCGCCAATGACGCTAATCCTTCATCTAAAGCCAAGAACTGATCAGCATCCGCCGTCTTGCCGATCATTTCGAGATAGTGTGCGACTACTTGTTCGATCTGATGCTCATTGAGCTGATTCGCCAGTGATGCTAATCCTTCAATCAAAGCCTTGAGCTGATCAGCATTCGTCGGCTTACCGATCATTTCGAGATAGTGTGCGACAACCTGTTCGACTTGATGTGTATCAAGCTTGTTTGCCAACGGTGCTAATGCTTGACTCAAAGGCCCGAGCAGACCTGCATCTGCTGTCTTGATGATCATTTCTACAAGGAGCGCAACTCCCAGCTTGATTTGGTTTTTGTTGAGCTTCGCGATGTACTTCGCTATTTTTGAAATACCTAATGCATTGATTAATCTATAACCTCCGGCGGAGTTGACTGTCTTTAGTAATTGCTGCATACCCGCGTTGAGATCTAATTCCAATAATGCTTGCATGCGTGCTAGTGATATCGAATCAACGTTATGAACTTCTTCGCGCAAGCGCTGCAACAATCGATCCCTCAAGATTAAATCGGATTGAATGCTGGCTCTCAAAAACAAAGTTGGATTCGAGGAAAATGTTTTTGCATTGTTTTCATCGGATAAAATCCCTTCGATGAAGCTTAGTCGGATATCTTTGTCTTGTTTGGCCACTGTGCTCAGTGCATCAGCACCATCACCTTCGGTCAAGAGTGTGTCTGTACGAAAAGGAAACCACAACGATTTGGCAGTGGATTGAATCGTCTGTTGGTAACTGATGTAGCCAAACCAAGCGGCCGACAAGCAAGCGCTGAGCAAGAATACTGCTGATGAATACCAGAATCGTCTAAAAAAGCGTGAGGTATTGCGGCTTTGCAAAATAAAATCTTTAACCATTTCAAAGGATTGCTCTGAGTAGGTGTCCTGGGAATTGTTGTCGATTTAAACGGGGTGTTAGATACAGAGAGCGATTAATTTCGTCTGGCAAATCTTGAAAACGGGCGCAGGCTCCGAGAAAATCGGTGCGCAAGGTGATGACTACAAAAATGCGTGCGTCTTTTTTTTGACTGGCGGCTAACAACAAATTGACAAAGGCATCGGATTCATCGGCTTGATCAATACCAGCGTCGGCGTAAGTAAAAATTTCTTCAAATTGATCGACCAGAATCAGTAAATTAAAATCGGAATCTTCAGAATACCGTCGCAAATCGTTGATCAGATCGATCAATCCCAGAGGACCGCGGCGTAACTCAGCTTCGAGAGTTGGAAGAGTTGGAAGTGTTGGGGCACTGTTTGTCAGTTTTTCGATTTGTTTCAGTTCCGGCTCAAGTGCGTTGGGATCGAATAATTCTTTCGCCAGATTGGATATCGGTTTCTCTCCTGGACGCATTATAACCAAACGCCAACTAGTTCCAGTGCCGATAGCACCAAGTGGTAATGCGGGTAATAGGCCAGCACGTACCAGGCTGGATTTTCCAGAACAGGAAGGACCTGTGACGGTCAGAAAATGCCGAGATTTCAGAATGTCTTGCAGGCGATCGATGTGTCTATCACGGCCGAAAAAAATACTACTTTCCCAGGGTTCGAAGGGTCTGAGTCCGGGATAAGGGCGTTCAACTTCGCGATACTCAAACATGTCAAACACCCTTTTGCAGTGTATTGATAAACTGCTGAATAGGTTCAACGCTTAAGCCATTGCGGCAATCCAAGTACATGAATCCCGGATCATTCCAGCGAGTCGGTTCACTTTCCGGAGGGGAGCCATCAACAAAAGCACCCCAAGGGGGAGGCCTTTGCGCCAGTACCTTTCGGACTTTGGTGCGTTGGGCCTGTAACCACATTGGATTTTCTTGACTATGAGGGAGAATGATGCCATCGACATCATTTAATAGCGAGCGAAGACCAGCGTTGTATTCTTCGATAGACTGACCTTCTTCCGGTACCGGCGGTATCGAGAACGACACATGATTCAATTCAGCCAAAAGATCAGCTATTTTTTGGGCTAATTTTGAATCTTTTTCTCCGGCAGTAATACACAGCGATAGTTCGCCTTGATTCGGTTTGCTCATGGAATCTTTAGTGATGGGATTCATCAGCTGATCTAATTTTTCTATTGCGCACATTTTGGCCGACAATACCTGCAATTGAAGAAACTTGGTGGCATCACCTGCTTCCGTGCTGAGCAGTTGAATGAACAAATCCGATTTCCTCAATCATCGTAAAATTTATCCAAAATTTTATCCAACTGATCACGAAAATGCCGCTTTAAGCCTTCAATATCGTTGTACGAAGTCCAATAATGCCCCAATTTTTTGAGCTTTTCCTGAAACTTCCATAAGGATTGCATGGCTGCTTTGTCTATGTTTACGAGCGATGTCGATGCATCTTTGAAATAGGTAAAAATACGAGGTTTGTCATTTTGCTGAAATGCCTGATGCGCGACATTAAATTCTTCCTCCGTGAAGGTTCCTGTTTTGGTCATGAACAAACTGACAAAAATATCGCAATCTCGTACTGCTTGGTTATATTCATCTTGCAAGCGCGTTTTCGACATCGCGTCGAGAAAATTTTCCCAGCGGATAATTTCAAGGTAAATATCTTTTTTTCGCAAGCGATCATTCTGTTGCCTGAAATAACGGTCGAATTCGTCGCGATCATCGCGCATTTCTTCGGAGGAGGCGAGGAAAATTTTGATGGTCTTGGTTTCGCCTCGATTTTCCTTCTCAAGCGGTATCGAAGCAGGAATGAAGCCATCGAGCAGCGACATGACATTGACTTCCAAATAACTGGCTCGGCACTCGATATTCAATTTGACATCCTGCTTGCGTTTCAATAGGTATTTATACTCATACATTTCCGGTATTGACGTAGCAACGCATTGATTGCAATTGCATGGAATCAGTTTTTGCAATTTGTCTTCCAGTCCGCTAAAGCTTGCGTTGAGGGCATCCAGATCCGCTGCAATAATGCCTAATAAGTTTTTTGCTTCCAAACCGCGAGCACGCAACACGATTTCGTCACCGCGTGAAGTTGCTTGAACCAACACGCTGCTGTCATCTGCTTCGAATAACACGCCATTGCTCCACGCTAAATGCGGTCGTTTCGCGTAGCGGTGTTTCCTGACCATCAAGCGATTAATCAATCCCTTGGGCAAAAAATGATACCGGTAGGTTAGCACCAAATCGCCCGGTCTTTTCCAATCACTCAATTCTGCTGGCGTTGAAGGGGGCAACAATTGGGGCATCAACCAGGTTTCCTCGTTTTTTGGTAAATCAGGTAGGGCATAACACAATTCGAATTTTTCCATTAACGCGCGTAATTCATCGTGCATGTCGCGGTATTCGGATTGGCTCCAAATCCGTTCGCAGTCCGCGATGGTAAACCGGCCTAATTGCGATTTTACCGTTTCATCGTCGAACACGCGGAATACTGCCTCGGTCGCCCAGCGGTTTTGCAAAATCACCGATTTACGCAGCACCTTATCGTCTTGGAAATGTAAAAACACGCCTAAATCATGTAAATATTGGCTTAAACGCAAGGCTTTTTCACGATTAAATTCCAGATACTGTTCATAGAGATCAAAATAATCCTGCTGGGAAATATAAGCTTTGTCTACCGCTTTTTGCTCGAGCGCTCGGCGAATATCCACCCATTTGGCCGGTACTTGCTCGCCCACATGCGGCAGTTGCTGCACCTGGTATTCGATCGCCTGCGCCAATTTCGCCGTCGATCGGGGCATCATCAAGTTACCGTTGTAAACTTCCTTCACATTGTCGAAACGACCCTTAATGCCTTGGATATCGATGGCTTTGCTGCGTCCACCCTTTTCATTTTGGAAGATCAACACCGGGCTGTGTTTACTCAGCAAATCGATGACCTCCAGCCAATAACGGAAATTTTCATCGGTAACGGATTGGGCATCTTTGGCGGTATCATCGAGCAGTATATACAGTGAATTCTTGGTCAGGAAAAATTGGTGCGTGGCATGATAAATTTGCTGTCCGCCGAAATCCCACACATTGAGACGGAATGTTCTACCGTCACCAAGCTGGAAATGATAAGGACAAATGTCGATGCCGCGCGTGGTTGCATCCTCGCTTGGCAAAGGTTGATCGGGTTGATACAAGCGACGCAGCAAACTGGTTTTTCCCGCACGGCCTTCACCGACGATGAGCACTTTGGCTTCGAGCAAGGTGGCGGTGCCTTGTGCATCGATTTCGCGGAAATAATTCAATACCGCCTCATGACCTTGCTGTACGATTTCAGGTGGCGGATGAATCAACGGGCAATATTCAACGTAAATGCCATCACTCCATTCGCTATATTCCCTTTTTGCCACAATGCCACTTTCTAATAATTTTCTCAGAGGCGACAAATCGCTTACCGATGTATCACGGATATCCACCGATCGGAGGTTCGACAAATCACTCAGCGGGGCAATTGACGTGATGTCAGTTTGGCGAACGAAAAGTCTTTCAAGGTTCGTTAAAGTCACAAGATGCCTGAGAGAGTTGGTGTCTTGCAGATTGTTGGCATCTTGATTGGCTAAGGGATTACCGCTCAGAACAAGCGACGTCAGATTCACTAGACTGGACAGATGCATGACGCCAGTGTCTCCAATCTGATTTCTACTCAGATCAAGCGACGTCAGGTTCACTAGGTTGGATAGATGCTTGACGACAATGTCTCCAATCTGATTTCTACTCAGATCAAGCGACGTCAGGTTCACTAAGCTGGATAGATGCTTGACGCCAGTGTCACCAATCTGATTGGCACTCAGATCAAGCGACGTCAAATTCACTAGATTGGATAGATGCTTGACGCCAGCATCTCCTAGCCGGTTGCCCCACAGCAATAATGACGTCAGGCTGGTCAGCTTGCTAAGCCTTATCCCAAGGTCGCTGATCAATTCAGATGGTTGATAAATATGGGTATGTTTTTTCAGAGATTGTGGCCAATACTTTTCATCGTCATGAATTGTTATCCTTGGACCCAACAGCGCCAAATCGGTCCATTTTTCGTCGATGGCATGCGCCAGTACTTCGTCCAATTCATCGCTCGTAATTCTTCGGATAGTCTTTTGTGCTGTCGTCATGATTGTTTGTGATTTCTTTTTTGAGACGCCTGGAATTCAAATTGTTCTGACTTAACAAAACCAAGCCGCATTTGGTTCGATGCGAACCCGATTGAATACAAACCGCCTAAAGCGACTCAAATGCCATGCATTGATTTCCTGCTTGATTGCTCCATTGGATTGCCTTTCTTATCAAAAACAAGTGCTGATTCCTATCTATCGACTAATCGGCTTATATCGTATCCGTTTCGGTTTGGCTCCTTCTTCACCCAGGCGTTTTTTCTTATCGGCTTCGTATTCTTGATAGTTGCCGTTGAAGAAGGTCCATTGCGAATCGCCTTCGGCGGCAAGGATGTGGGTGGCGATACGATCCAGAAACCAGCGGTCGTGCGAGATCACCAATACGCATCCGGCGAATTCTAATAAAGCATCTTCCAATGCACGCAAGGTTTCCACGTCGAGATCGTTGGACGGTTCGTCGAGCAACAGCACGTTGCCGCCGGCAATCAATGTTTGCGCGAGATGAAGTCGACCGCGTTCACCGCCGGAGAGTTGCCCAATGATTTTTTGTTGATCGCTGCCTTTAAAATTGAAACGCCCTAGATAGGCACGTGCCGGAGTGGTGTATTTCCCAACCACTAAATTGTCATTGCCGCCAGAGATCGCGTCGAACACGGTTTTGTCGTTTTCTAATGAATCCCTCGCTTGATCGACATGCGCGATTTTGACCGTCGGACCAATTTTCACATCGCCGGAATCCGGTTTTTCTTTGCCGGTAATCAACTTGAACAAGGTTGATTTACCCGCGCCATTCGGGCCGATAATGCCGACAATCGCGCCTGGTGGCACTTGGAAGCTGAGATTGTCCATCAACAAGCGATCGCCATAGGATTTAGAGACGTTAACAAATTCAATGACTTCATTGCCTAAACGTTCTCCTACGGGGATGAATATTTCCTGCGTTTCGTTACGTTTTTGGTATTCCTGTGAATTCAGTTCATCAAAACGCGCGAGCCGTGCTTTAGATTTTGCTTGGCGGCCTTTGGGATTTTGCCGCACCCATTCCAATTCCTGCTTCATGGATTTCATATGCGCATCGATTTGCTTTTGTTCTTGCTCCAAGCGCGCTTCTTTTTGCTCTAACCAACTGGAATAATTGCCTTTCCACGGAATGCCGTGGCCACGATCGAGTTCCAAAATCCATTCGGCTGCGTTATCAAGAAAATAGCGGTCATGCGTTACCGCTACGACCGTTCCAGGAAAACGCACCAGAAATTGCTCCAACCATTCGACGGATTCTGCGTCCAAATGGTTAGTCGGTTCATCGAGCAACAACATATCCGGCTTTTCAAGCAACAGCTTGCAAAGTGCAACCCGCCTTTTTTCCCCTCCCGACAGGTTTTTAATCACGGCCTCCCAGGGAGGTAAACGTAACGCATCTGCCGCAATTTCCATTTGATGCGACGTATCGCTTCCAGCAGTAGCGATAATGGCTTCTAACCGCGCTTGTTCAGTGGCCAGGGCATCAAAATCCGCATCTTCTTCCGCATACGCAGCATAGACTTCATCAAGTTTCTTTTGCGCTTGCATGATTTCACCCAAGCTTTCTTCCACTTCTTGCCGAACGGTGTGTTCAGGGTTGAGTTGGGGTTCTTGCGGCAAATAGCCAATTCGTATGTCGGGTAATCGTTGTACTTCGCCATCAATTTCTGTATCAACGCCCGCCATGATTCTAAGCACCGTGGATTTTCCCGAGCCATTCAAACCGAGCAAACCAATTTTTGCACCAGGAAAGAAACTCAAAGAAATATCTTTGATAATTTGTCGTTTCGGTGGAACGATTTTGCTCACGCGGAGCATTGACATTACATATTGAGCCATGGATTTACTCGCTGTTTAATAAGAAAAAAGTAAATGAAAGAATTGAAATTGTTCCGAGTTTAGCGCACGTCGGTGTACAAAAAAAGACGCCACAGCAGAAATATTATTCGTTATGGATGCGGCTGATGGATACAAACTTATGTTTTTCATCAAAAACCAGCTCAAATGTACCATACACGCCATGACTTTGTACTACCGAACGCAGCACATTGGCCGGAAAATGAATGATGCGGCCATCGGTTGTTTTTGCTGCGACGGTGTCGATAGCCCCTTCGTAATAGAGCTCAAGTTGATATGCTGGGATTTTCAGCGCGACGTGGACGCGTTGATGCATGTACGAACATATTAGGGGCGTTGAAGAAAAATGCAGCCCATCGGGAAGAGAATTTCAAAAATGGACCGTAATTCCGAGCGGATTTTTTGCTCACTGTCTCCGCACTTCATTTTTACTTTGTGAATGATGCTGCTAATGGGTGTTTTTCCATCCATATAGCGAAAGCACGCTTTATTGACTTTGTTGCCGCTTAATTGAAACACCGTTTTTTCATGGTTGATCGTGAACGTGATGCTGAGAGTTTCTCCGGGTTTTATCGCTTCGTGGATGGCCATGTTTTGATTCGCAAGCTCATTCTCCAGAATAATCGCATTGTCTTCGTCGTCCATGGAAGCCGTGCAAGCCGTTTGCCGGGAAAGATAACATTGGTGCTTGATATGATGGGAAAACAGTTTTTCTGCGATCGATTGTTGCGCTTGCAAGCTCTTCTGACGCCACGCCGCCAGGATACTTTCCTCGGCGACTAATTGCGCCGGATCGTAATATCGCTTATCGCTGCCAAGAAAGTTCACCAGCCTTAGCTCTGCCGCTGCCGCAAGTTCATAGACTTCATTGACGTTGTAACAGCGGTCAACGCTATGCAGCAATAAATCGTACAAGCCCGAATCGCCATAGCCGCTGGCGGTAATCTCGTTCGCCCACTTATCCAAGTCTTTGATAAAAGCATGATGCGCAGGCAACGATCCGATAATCCGGCGTGCCATGTTCACTTTTTCTTGAATGCTCAAGTGCTGGGGGATCAATTCTCGAAACAACGTCTGCATTAAATAAACGGCACTTCTGCCATATTCGGCATACAGCATCAGATACATCGCGCCATCGTCCTTAAGCGCGCTTGCCAGTGCCAGAGCACCTTCCACGGGATTATTCAGGTGATGCAAAACGCCCGAGCAGTTGATGTAATCAAACTTTCCAATGCCCAATTCCGGGATGGATAATAAGGATTCGGTCAGCCAGGTAATATTGTCCAGTCCGCGAACTGCGGCGCGTTGCTCGGCGATACTGCGTGATGCTTTGGACATATCCAGATAAACAATTTCCGCCGACGTCCCGCGCAGTTGTTCCTCCAGATAAATAATGCTGTCTCCGGTGCCGCCACCCGCCACCAGGCAACGGAAATCCTGGTCGAAATTTCTTTGTCCTTTGAAGCACCAATGATTCAACTCAGTCAGCGAATCGCCCACGGTGCGCAATAAACGGCTTTTTTCATCGCTGGGATTCCTGGGAGGATACGGTAATGCTTCATACTGCTGCTTTACCGAAGAAATTATTTTTGATTCGTCCATTGCCTATCCCCGTATGAAAGGAGTTGATGTAATTATTAAAAATTACGCTGCATAGGCTAAAGTACCATACTAGAAAATTTCGCCATCCTGCAAATAACGCCATTTTCCCTCCGGTAAATCCCGCAATCCAATCTTGCCGATACGCACTCGTTTCAAGCCGATTACTCTTAGGTTTACCAATTCACACATGCGGCGAATTTGACGTTTTTTGCCTTCGCGCAAAATGAAACGCAGTTGATCACGGTTTTGCCAGCTTACTTGCGCAGGTTTGAGAGCCTGACCATCTAATTTCAAACCATAATTCAATAAGGCCAGTTTTTCTTTTGGCAAATCACCTGAAACACGCACCAAATATTCTTTATCGATAGAAGAATTCTCGCCAATCAATTGCTTGGCGACCCGCCCATCTTGTGTAAATACCAGCAAGCCTTGTGAATCAATGTCGAGTCGGCCGGCAGGCGCTAAATTTTTTAAATGATCACGCTGAAAGCGTTTAGTAGCGGGGGATTCTATAAATTGATTGTCGGGCTTAATCAGCACAATCGCCGGTTGATATCCTGGCTCAGGTTGTCCGGAAACATAGCCGATGGGCTTATTCAACAGTATTGTTACAAGTTTGTCTTGTTGCGTTTGCGCGGCTTTATTAAGGGTAATTTTTTGCGTAGGATAAATTTTTGTACCGAGCTCGGAAATTTTCTCTCCATCAACGAATACCCAACCCAATTCAATAAACTTGTCCGCTTCGCGGCGCGAGCATAATCCCTGCTCAGACATGAGTTTTGATAGACGAATTTTTTCCATATGTTGGTATACGTTATAATGAGTCGGTTGGGACGTCTTGATTACGGGTATGAATATTAAATCAATTGCTTTATGACGGTGCTAACAAATGAGTCACTTTTATCGTTTTCACTCGAAGAGTTTATGGAAACCACATCAAAATTACTAGAAAAAGCTCAACAACGCGCTCAAGAACTGGGGTTGCCGTACAAAGGAGCGCTGCTTCCTGCTGAAGCCCATCAAGTGCTGCAACAAGACCAATCGGTACAATTGGTCGATGTTCGTTCTCAAGCGGAATGGGATTGGGTGGGACGTATTCCCGGTGCAGTAGAAATCGAGTTGCGCTTCTATCCTGGGATGCAACCGAATACACATTTTTTAGACGAATTCGTGCGCAAAATTGATAAAACAAAACCTGTATTTTTTATTTGCCGCAGTGGCGTGCGCTCTAACGCAGCGACTAGCATGGTAAGTGAAATCGGATTTACGGAAGCCTATAATATTTTGGAAGGATTTGAAGGCGATAAAGACGAAAATGGCCATCGCGGAAATGTTTCCGGTTGGAAAGCCGCTGGATTACCTTGGGTGCAAAGTTAATATCAACCGCGCTGCGTAGTATCAGTCGATACAAGCAAAGAAAAGCAGCGTAGCGCTGACTTTCCCTAAAAATCATTTCGTTAGAGCCTGTTGTATCGACTATTTGATTTATTGCAATGACTGGCAACTCATTAGGCAGGTTCGCTAGCAGCAACACCCTTATGGAAGGTTCCATAAACATAAACCGGAATCGACAAATCGCCCAAATGCTTAGCAATCAGTGGATTGACTTCGTCCCAATTCAAACCGCCGACCCCGGTAGCTAAGCGAGGCAATGCAAGGCTATGAAATTTTTCTGCGTCTATCAACCGGTGCAGTTCGCGCAACGCATGATTCACATTCTCGATAGTTGCTTTTCCTGGTTTGGAATTATGATCAGGAGCAGCATTTTGCGTAAATAGGCTAATAATGCGAGCACCTTCCGCGCCGCCCCATACCCAGGCGCTTCCCGCTTTGGGATGGGTGGTTTGACAGTAATGACGAAAATCTTTATACATGGACGGCCACTGTTCTCTTAAACTGAGTGCCAAACCAGAGGAGAAAGGATCATTGGGAGCAACGCCATGAGCAATGGCCTGTGCTTTCGAAAGTAAAATATCGCCGGTAACGTAATGGATCATCGAATTTATATAATAAGTGAAAAAAGAAACCTGTTATCTACCGATTAAATGTACAGAAAGATAAACCAAGCGTCAATCGAAAGGCTTATATAATCTGCATCGGACGAGGCGAGATAGCCTTAGGTGTCAGAAATCTTGGGAGATTTTACCAAGCGCTTGAAGCATTCGGCGATGATTACAAACAAGCTAATCATATTGCCGAGAGAAATTGCCGAATATTGCAGATTATAAAGAACCGTGCTTCGGTTTATTTGACCCTATAAATGATCCTTGCTACATTCCGGCGCTATTGCCGGAAATACTTATCTTATTTTTATGTCCTCTATGACTGACACAGACTTAACCCAATGGCTTCCTGACAACGATCCGCAGCGTGTTTTATTGCACAATGAAGTGCATGCTCGCCTGAGTCAGCGCATTCAACTACCGGCATTGATCATCTATGTAGTGGTTATCAATGAAGGCGTTACACGCGAACAAGAGTGCGAACATTTGCGGCGTCTTCCCGGACAGCAAATGCTGATGTTGGAGCAACTGCAAAACAATTTTTTATTTTTAAAATTGCAAGGCTACACCTTGCGATGGGAACGTCATACGGAGTTCACACGCTATTCACTGGTGCAACATCTGCCCGATGCTGCGTTATTAGGAGCGACCGATCCACAACTACTCTCTTATATCCCTTTGCCGAGTAGCTGGTTAGCGGAAATTCCAGGGCATACTTTTGCCGCAGTAAAAGTTGCCATGATGCACGGTAATTTACAACAATCGGATGAGTTGCTCACTCAAGCCAGTAAATGGTTCGGCGGCAATGCAGTAGTCGCCGAGCTATAGTCAAATCTGGTGTATAGAGAATCAAGCGGCATTCTGTTTTTGATCCTCTGCTTGTTTAATACCGTTAACAAATTTAACGCCATTGATTACATCTGCTAACAGATTATAACCTCTTA